>CAJYKO010000479.1 GCA_913775215.1 uncultured Devosia sp.
GGCCTCCATTACGCCGCGCCGACCGAAGAGGCCGCGGGGGCGAACGAGCAGAATGATGACCGCCACCAGGTAGATGATGATCTGATCGATGCCGGGAAACACGGCTTTCACCTGGTTCATCGAAGCGAAGGACTGGAGGATGCCGAGAAGGAACCCTGCGGCGACGGCGCCGGGCAGGGAGCCCATGCCGCCGACGACGACAACCACGAAGGAGAGGACGAGGAAGTCCATGCCAAGGTGGTAATTGGGCGGGAGGAGCGGCGTGTACATGACGCCGGCCATGCCCGCGACGACGGCGGCCAACCCGAACATGATGGTAAAGCGCCGGTCGATATTGATGCCCAGGAGCCCGACCGTTTCGCGATCCGCCATGCCGGCACGGACGACCATGCCGAAGGTGGTGAACTGGAGGAAGGCAAAGACCCCGCCGATGACGATCGCGGCAAAGACGAAATAGATTAGCCGCCAGATCGGGTAGGTGATGATATTGGCCTGCGTGCCGAGGAAAGCGCCGATATCGGCGGCGCCGCGCAGATCGGTCGGCATGGGCTGCGGAATGGGATTGGGCCCGTAAACGGACTTGATGACTTCCTGCGCGACAATGGCGAGGCCGAAGGTGACGAGGATCTGTTCGGCATGGCTGCGCTTGTAAAAGTGCTTGATGATGCCGCGCTCGAGCGCAATGCCGACGACGAGCATGATCGGTATGGTGATGATGATCGAGAGCGGCACGGAATAATTCACCAGCACCGCGCCGAAGTCGCCAAACCAGGCCTGCACCAGCGGCTTGCGTATTTCGAGCGGCGAACCCCAGGGCGAGAGCTTCTCGGGGTCGACCGTCACGGTCTCCATGGTGAGAAACATGCGCACGGTGACGGCGCAAAAGGCGCCAAGCATGAACAGCGCGCCATGCGCGAAGTTGACGACGCCAAGAGTTCCGAACACCAGCGTCAGACCAAGGGCGATCAGGGCGTAGGCGGCGCCTTTATCGAGCCCATTGAGAAATTGTAGAAAGATGACTTCGAACATCGGATGCTCCGGGTCGATCGATGGGCACTAAATCTCCCGACGTCGTCACCGCCGGGTTTGTCCCAGCGGTCCATGGGCGCGGCGGCATCCCGTGGATTGCCGGGACAAGCCCGGCACCGACGATGGTGGAGAGAAGCTATTGTCCTAAGCGCACATCGGCACAGGCTCGGCCGGGCCCAGGTCGCCACCAAAAATGGTGGGATCGTAGGTCACGGTATCCCGGTCGATTTCCTGGAAGACATTGAGCACGTCGAATTCGCTGGTCGGGCTCTCATTGCCCTGCACCACGAGAACCGACTTCATGCACTGATGGTCGTCGGCGCGATAGAGCGTCGGGCCATTGCCCATGCCGTCGAATTCGAAGCCTTCGAGCGCCTTGATGACCTCGGGCGGGTAGAAAGTGCCGGCGCGTTCGACGGCGTCCGCATAGAGCAGCGCCTGTACATAGGCCGTGTGTGCGGCCTGCGATGGCGGGGAGCCATATTTGGCGCCGAAGCTTTTGGTGAAAGCGATCGAGCCGGGATCCTGCAGGTTCCAGTGCCAGTTCGAGGTGCCGAAGATGCCCTTGACGCTTTCGCCCGCGCCCTTTGCCATCAGCTCGGAAATGAGCGGCGTGACGATCTGGAAGTCCTTGCCATTGGCCTGGCGGTCGCGCATGCCGAACTGCACGGCCTGGGTGAGCGAATTCACCATGTCGAGGCCGTAGTGGTTGAGGATGAGGACGTCGGCACCCGAATTGAGGATCGGCGTCAGATATTGCGAATAGTCGGTTGCGCCGAGCGGGGTCCGAACGGCAGCGACTGTTTCCCAGCCGAGACCCTCAGTGGCGTCCTTGATCGATTCTTCCTGCGTCCAGCCCCAGGTATAGTCGGCTGTCAGGTGATAAGCGCGACGGTCGGCGCCGTAGGAATCGCCGAGGACGGGCGCGAGGCCGATGCCGGACTGGTAAGCGTTGAAGAAGTGACGGAAGCCGTAGCGGCGTTTGTCCTTGCCGGTCGTGTCGTTGGAATGGGTGAGGCCTGCCATGAAGATGACGCCCATTTCCTGGCAAAGACCCTGCACGGCGATGGCTTCGCCCGACGACGAGCCGCCAGTGATCATGATGGCGCCATCGCGCTCGATCATGCGGGTCGCGCCGGCGCGGGCAACGTCGGACTTGGTCTGGCTATCCGAGGACACGTAGGTGACCTTCTTGCCCAGGATACCATTGCCCTTGAGCGCTGACGGCTGCAACACGTTCAGGAGGCCGCCATCGCCTTCTCCATTGAGGTGAGCGATCGCCAGCTCATAGGCCTTCTGCTCGTCCGCGCCTTCCTCGGCATAGGTCCCGGTCAGCGGCAGGTTGAGCCCGAAGACGACAGTGTCGCCGGTGGGGTTGTTGCAGAACTCCTTCGCCCAGGCGCCCTTAGTGAACACGAGAGGGGCAACGCCCGAACCGATGATGCCGGCCATGCCGGTCTGCAAGACACGGCGACGGGACAAGCCACGCTTCAAAATAGTCATTGATCTCCTCCTTATGCGCGGGCCACCGGTACATCGCCGGAGCCTCAGCGCTGCCCGATATTTGCCCCATTTGAAAACGCTCGCAATATACCATTGTAATCATTCGATTATTCTGTAAATACTTGTTCTGGAGTGACTGTCTTTCAGTCAATTCGTTTGCAAGCGCGGTTTCAGGGAGGGAATAGCGATGCGGGCGCCGATCGGATTTCGGATATCCAACCGCAGGAAATCACTGGGCATTTCGCAAGCGGCGCTGGCGCGCCTCGCCGGCATTTCGCCAAGCTATCTAAACCTGATCGAAAACAACAAACGCGATGTCGGCGGCGCCTTGCTTCAACGTATCGCCCAGCAATTGCGCATCGAGCTTGCAGAACTCACGGGCGATGACGAGCAAAAGCTGCTGCAGGATCTGGAGGAGGCCTATGCCGATCCCGTGGTCGAGTCGCTGCACTTCCAGCCCGACGAGCGCCGACATCTCGTGGCGCAATATCCAGCCAGCGCTGCCGCGATGGCCCGGCTGCATCGCGCCTATACCGGCGCTGTCGCCAATGCCGACACCTATGCTGATCGGCTACGATCCGACCCGCTGCTCAGCCAATTGCTGCATCAAATCCTGTCCGGGATTACTGCCGTGCGGTCGAGCGCGGAAATTCTCGAGGACGTGCCCGATCTCGACGATGCGGAACGAAAGCGGTTCGTCGATGCCATCGGTCGGGAGGCGCGAGCATTGAGCGATGTGGCGCGGAGCCTCATCGGTCAGTTCGAAAGCAGCAGCAAGGTGATGGGCAAGGCTTCGGCCCTGCGCGAGATCGACGATCTCATCATCGAGCAGGAGAACTATTTTCCGACGCTTGAAGCTGTTGCTTCTGCGCTGCGGCGGGAGTTGGAGAGCGAAGGTACGTTCGGACCCGCACTGCTCATCGAAACGCTGGAACGCCGCTTTGGCGTCACGACTCGGATCGGCGGCGATAGCGGTGTTGCTGACTTTCCGGGTCAGTATCGCTTCGATTCCGGCGGTCGGGTCATGTGGTTTCAGGGTTCGACCACGCTCGCAACGCGCCAGTTCCAACTTGCGCGGCTGCTCGGCGAACTCAGCGCGGCCGATGTGCTGCGCGAAACGCTCGATGCGGCCATGCTGATCCGTCCGACGACGCGACGCCTGGCGGCGCGGGCGCTGGGCTCCTATCTCGCCGG
>CAJYKO010000480.1 GCA_913775215.1 uncultured Devosia sp.
ACCGATCGGAGATCGCTATGGGCGGCTATCGGTGATCTGGGTTTCGATTCTGGGTTCCCTGCCCTTTACGCTCGCCATGCCCTATCTCGATCTCTACGGCACCGCCGCAATGAGCATCATTACCGGGCTCATTCTGTCTTCGGCCTTCTCGGCCATGGTGGTCTATGCGCAGGAATTGGTGCCGGGCAAAGTCGGCATGATTGCCGGCTTCGTCTTCGGGTTTGCCTTTGGCATCGGTGCGCTAGGCGCGGCCGCCATGGGCGCTCTGGCGGATTGGATCGGCATCATCCCGGTTTTCCAGATTTGCGCTTTCCTCCCCGCCTTGGGTATTCTGACGATCCTCCTGCCCAAGACGGCAGAACTCTATCCCGACAATAAGGAGAAGCTGGCATGAGCGAAGGCATGGACCTCGACAATGAAAGCCAGATCACCCTCACCCGAAAGATCGGCGCCCATGTTAGCGACGTTTTTTCGGCCTGGACCGATCCTGCGCTGATCGAGCAATGGCAGGTCGACGAGGCGGAATTCGACGCGTTCGAGGGCGGGCAGTATCGCTTCGTGACCTTTGGCGACGAAGACGAGCCGGACCACGAGGTGACGGGCGAAATCCTTCAATTCGTCGAGGATCAAAAGCTTGTCATGTCCTGGGTGCATCGGGACGAGGAGAGCGAAGAAGAACTGATCTTCGTGCTCGACATCACCTTCCGAGCTATCGACGATGACAATATGGAAATCACGTTGGTTGAGCGCGGGCTGCCGCATGCCGATCCGCAAACGCGCATCTTTTCCATGGAAGCCTGGAGTTCGGCGCTCGAACAGCTCGCCGAAGTCATGGAAGAGGTTTTGGACTGAACCGATCGGTGCATCTGCGCGTAATCCGGTAAACGACCGGGAGCAGGACTTTGGATCGATCGACTGGGCTCGTCTGGCTGCGCAACGATCTCCGCGTCAGCGACAATCCGGCCCTGGCTGCGGCCTGCAGGGAGAGTGACGCTGTCGTTGCTCTCTATATCCACGAGAGCGACACGGGAATCAGGCCACCAGGCGCGGCCGCGCGGTGGTGGCTGCATCATAGCCTTATCGATCTGGGAGAAAGCCTGGCGAAACTCGGAATTCCGCTCATCGTGCGGAGCGGCAAGGCGGCTGATGTGCTCGCCGAGGTCATCAAAAGCGAGAGCATCACCACCATCCACTGGAACCGCCGCTATGCACCGGCAGAAGTGGCGCTCGACAAGGAGATCAAGGAAAACCTGCGTCAGCAGGACCTTGCGGTCACCTCGCATCCCGGCAATGTGCTCGTCGAACCATGGATGATCGAAACGGGACAGGGAAAGCCCTATTCGGTCTTTTCGCCGTTCTGGAAGACGTTGCGCGACAAGCAGATCGAGCAGCCGCTGCAGAAGCCGCACAAGGTTGGCGATCCCATCAAGCCCAAGCAGATCGATGCCGATTATCGTCCGCCAAAGTGGTCAAAGAAGTTCGATGGGCTTTGGGCGATCGGGGAAGCCGCGGCGCATAAAGCGATCGACCGGTTTCTCGAGCAAAATCTCGAATACTATCCCGAGGGCCGAAATTTTCCTGCCAAAGACGTCACCTCCCGCCTTTCGCCGCATCTACGGTTTGGCGAGATCAGCCCGCGGCAGGTTTGGCACACGGCACTGGCGCGCACGCATTCGCATCACGACCAGCGTGCGGCGACGGAAAAGTTCCTCTCAGAGCTTGCCTGGCGCGATTTCAGCTACCACCAGCTCTTTCATCGCGAAGATATCGCCAAGGCGCCCATGCAGCCCAAATATAGCGCGATGGAGTGGCGAAGCGATGAGAAGGCTTTGCATGCTTGGGAAAAGGGCGAGACCGGCATGCCGATCGTCGATGCGGGCATGCGACAACTTTGGGCGACCGGGTACATGCATAACCGCGTGCGCATGCTGGTGGCGTCGCTCCTGTCCAAGAACCTTCTGATCGATTGGCGCAAGGGCGAGAATTGGTTCTGGGATTGTCTTGTCGATGGCGACATGGCCAACAATCCTGCGAGCTGGCAATGGGTCGCCGGGAGCGGGCTCGACGCAGCGCCCTATTTCCGCATTTTCAATCCGGCAACACAGGGCGAGCGCTTTGACGCCGCGGGTGACTATGTCCGCGAATGGGTACCAGAGATCAAGGCGCTACCCGACAAGTGGATTCACAATCCGAGCGCAGCGCCCAAGGACGTTCTGAAGGCAGCGGGCATCGCTTTGGGAACCACCTACCCCCGCGCCATCGTTGACCTCAAGGAATCGCGCGAACGGGCGCTCGAAGCGCAGGCGCGGCTCTAGAAAAACAAACCCACTTTGACGCGCGGCCAAGCCATTGCTTTCGCGGTATGGCTCAGGACCGAAAAGTCCTGCCATCTCGGATGTTTATGGCTTGTTGGACCTGACGGCGGCTTCTAGCATCGAAGCGCAAGCAAGAGGACTTTTGGACGATCATGGCCAAACACGACGATCTCATCTCCGCCATCGGCAATACGCCGCTCATCCGACTCAATCGGGTATCGGCGCTGACGGGATGCGATATCTGGGGCAAGGCCGAATTTCTCAATCCCGGTCAATCCGTTAAGGATCGCGCAGCGCTCTTCATCATCCATGATCTCGTCAAGTCCGGGGCGTTGAAACCAGGGGGCACGATCGTCGAGGGCACGGCGGGCAATACCGGCATCGGGTTGACGCTGGTCGCCAATTCGCTGGGCTTCAAGTCCGTCATCGTCATTCCCGAGACGCAGAGCCAGGAGAAGAAGGACGCGCTTCGGCTCTATGGCGCGCAGCTTATTGAGGTGCCAGCGAAGCCATACAAGGACCCGAACAACTACATCAAGATTTCTGGGCGGCTGGCCGAGAAGCTCAATCGGGAGCTGCCGGAGGGTGCGGTCTGGGCAAACCAGTTCGACAATGTTTCCAATAAGCGCGCGCATATCGAGACGACAGGGCCGGAAATCTGGCACCAGACCAATGGCCGGATCGACGGCTTTATTTGCGCTGTCGGCTCGGGTGGCACGCTGGCCGGCGTTGCCGAGGCACCGCGGGCGCGCAGCGCTGACGTGAAAATAGGCCTCGCCGATCCAGAAGGCGCCGCACTTTACGAATATTACGCGCATGGCGAATTGAAGTCGTCGGGCAACTCTATCAGTGAAGGCATTGGCCAGGGACGGATCACCGCCAATCTCGAAGGTCTGACCATCGACTATCCCTACCAGATTTCCGATGCCGAGGCCCTGCCCTACATTTTTGATCTGATGCAGCACGAAGGACTTTGCCTGGGCGGATCGAGCTCCATCAATATCGCCGGCGCTGTTCGTATGGCGCGCGACCTCGGGCCTGGCAAGACGATCGTCACTATCCTGTGCGACTATGGCAATCGCTATGCCAGCAAGATCTTCAATCCAGAATTTTTGGCCTCGAAGAACCTGCCCGTACCACCCTGGCTGGTCGATCAGGCGCCGATCGACATTTCCGATGTCGTTGTAAGAGAGCCGGCTTAAGCCGGCTCCTAGCCTAATAATTATCTTGGAATCCAAGATTTGTTGGCTTCGAAAGGGTTCCCGTATCGGGCGTGTTCAACGCTGTGGAACCGTCGACTTCCTCAAGCTTGAAGGCGCGAACCAGCCCACGACCTGATCCCTTGAGATAGAACCCAAAATTGAGAGTGGTGGCTTCTTGAGGAACGTCCAGTGTTATCGACCGCATGGTCCAATCGGTGTCTTGAGCTATAGGACCATTTGCTTGATATCGCTCAAGATTTTCAAAGCGAAGCGATCCCAAAGGCCCGTCGATGCGAAACCAGGGCGTCACGCCACCTGACACGTTGACCGCCTTCAGTTCGCATTGAAGGCGCAGTCGCTTGCCCCGATAGCCGGCCGCATCGACAGCTTGCAGCAAAGTGCAAAAGTCTGCGTCAGAAAGATCAGCGTCTGTGCCCGGCTTGCTCTCGATGGCAGCCACCCCCAATCTGGGGTCAATGCTGATTGTGTAAGCCTTTGGTTTGTTGCCGGACTTGCTCCAACCTTCAGGTATAGTGTCGGTCGCTGTCCCAGCGCTTTCGATCTTGGCGCTGAGTATGTTCCAGTTCGCAAAGCCGAATTGGCGCGCTACCATTTCTAGAGTGTCGCTATGCGAGACTTCGACATTGCGCTCAGCCAACGCCTGCCGCAGCAATTTGGCCATGAGTTTTGCGTCCATGAACGTGTGCATGGTCTGATCCTCTCGGCGGGCCTCGAATAGTCAGTGCTCGCATTGCTGACGGTCTGCCCGCAACATGGGTCAAACCAAAAGCGTCGTCGTGCATTCACCTTTCCCAGTGGGACGCGAGCGGCCGGCTGCACGGGCCGGTTCAGATCGTACCGCTTCGATCCTCAGTGTCAACTTGGGATTGTTCGGCCGCCGCCTGCTGATAGATTGCGCACTCCCTTGTCGGAAAGGACGGCCGTGTTCGGCATCGACGATATTCTCAAAGCAATCATTGCGGATCTGCATATTCTGGCCGCGATCATGGGTGCGATCTACATTCTGGCTTTCGTCTGCGCGGTCCGGGAGGTTCTTAATTCGCGGACATCGCAGGGATCCATCGCATGGCTCTTGTCCCTGGCGCTGTTGCCTTTCCCCACCGCCTTTCTCTACCTGATTTTTGGTTGGAAGTTCTTTGACGACTACGCCACCGACAGGATCAAGAATGGCCGCGCCGATCGTCCGCTGCGCGCCAAGGACCTGGCATTGATCGACCGGGAAACCGATGCCAAGTGGCCCGTGCAGGTGCAGGTTTCGGAGCTACCGTTTTTGAAGGGAAATGATGTCGAGCTGCTGATCGATGGCAAGGCGACATTCGACTCGATCTTTGCGGGAATAGATGCCGCAGAACACTATCTGCTCGTGCAATTTTATATCGTCCGCGACGACAAGCTCGGCCAGCAACTGGCGGAACGGTTGATCGCCAAGGCCAAGCAGGGTGTCGAAGTTCGCCTGCTTTACGATGATATCGGCAGCACCGGCATGCCCAAGCGCTTTCGCACGCAGATGCGCGAAGCGGGCATCAAGGTCGCAGGCTTCAACCAGCGCCACAAATTCCTGCGGTTTTATGGTCCGACCCGGATCAACTATCGCAACCATCGCAAGATCGTCGTAGCCGATGGCAAGCATGCCTGGGTGGGAGGGCACAATGTGGGCGTCGAGTATCTTGGCGAGGACCCGAAGTTCGGACGTTGGCGGGATACGCATGTCCGTGTTTCGGGCCCGGCGGCTCTCGGATGTGCCCTGCTTTTCCGCGAGGACTGGGAGTGGGCAACAGGCGAGCGGCTGCCAGCGGCGCCGCCGAAGGAAATCGAAACACCGGGCGACCAATCCGTGCTGGTCATGGGCAGCGGTCCCGCGGACAAGCTGGAAGAATGCGCCATCGCCTATGTCGACTTGATCGGGCGTGCGCGGGAGCGGCTCTGGATCGTCAGCCCCTATTTCGTGCCTGACACCGATATCCGAACGGCGCTGTTCGCAGCGCGGCTGCGGGGCGTCGATGTCCGGATCATGCTACCAGATAATCCGGATCACTTGATGGTTTGGCTCGCAAGCATCGCGCATGCCGACGCCATGGTGGAGCACGATATCTCTGTCTATCGCTACACCGACGGCTTCCTGCATCAGAAGGTCGTGGTGATGGACAATGAGATCACCACGGTCGGCAGCGTCAATTTCGATAACCGCTCCTTTGCGATCAATTTCGAGATTACACTCTGGTTCACCGATCCGAAGGCCATGGCTGACGTGGAGGCGATGCTGGAAGAAGATTTCAAGCTCTGCCGCCAGGTGAGCCTCGCGGAAGTGTCTAGCCGATCGATGCCGCTCTATTTTGCGACACAGGCGGCAAAGCTTTTGTCGCCCGTTCTCTAGGACTTGTTCGATGACGACATTTCTCTTCCGCGACGATGCCTATCTGCGCTCGACACAAGCGCAAGTGATTGAGGTTCTGCCGGATGGCTCGATCGGTCTCGACCGGACAGTCTTCTACGCCACTTCAGGCGGTCAGCCGGGCGATAGCGGGACGCTGACGGGAAGCGATGGCACACGGGTGGCGATTGGGACGGCTCTGCATCCAGGGGGCGACAAGACGCGGATCGTCCATGTGCCATTGGAAGGTCAACCGGCTCTGGCCGTTGGCGACACTGTGACGGCCGAAATCGACTGGGACCGGCGCTATCGCCTGATGCGGATGCATACGGCGCTGCATCTGCTTTCGGTTGCCATTCCCCTACCGGTCACCAGCGGTTCGATCGGCGAAGACAAGGGGCGGCTCGATTTCGATATGCCTGAGTCTCCGGAAGAGGTTGCAGCGATTGAGGCTGCGGTCAATGCGATGGTGGAGGCCGATCATGCTGTGACATGGGATTGGATCACCGACGCAGAAATGTTGGCGCGGCCGGACCTGATCAAGACAATGAAGGTCAAGCCACCCATGGGCCAGGGACGCGTCCGACTGGTGCGGATCGGGGATGTTGACCTGCAGCCCTGCGGCGGAACGCATGTGATGCGGACCAGAGAAATCGGGCGGCTAGTGGTCGGGAAGATCGAAAAGAAGGGAAAGCAGAACCGGCGGATCAATATGCACTTCGCAGACTGACCAGCGCTGCTCGAAAGTCCTGCTAGCGGATGGGCGGCGCGTAAAGCAGGCCGCCATTGCTCCAAAGGGCATTTTGCCCGCGCAACATGGCGGCACCCGTCTGGGGGCCGAAATGCCGATCGTAGAGCTCGGCATAATTGCCCACCGCGCGAATGGCATCGGACATGAAGCTGGGCTTTAGGCCAAGGGCGGAACCGAAGTCGCCTTCCACACCCAATAGCCTGCGAACATCGGCGGATCGCGCCGCTGTCAGCGAGTCGATATTCAGTGCCGTTACCCCAACTTCCTCTGCAGTGATGAGCGCAAAAATCGTCCAGCGGACGATCTCAAACCACTGATCGTCTCCACCAGGCACGACGGGACCGAGCACTTCCTTGGAAATGCGTTCGGGCAGGATGCGATGTTGCGACGGATCTGTCAGTTCGCGCCGGATGGCCTGTAGCTGGCGGCCCGAGGCAGAAATGACGTCGCACATATTGGCGCGGTAGGCGACAATCAGATCAGCAACGTCTTCATAGACGAGATCGGTATAGCTTGTCTGATTGGCAAAGAAGAATTCTTCGAGTGCCTGCACCGCGCTGCCATTGTCCACCACGCAAACACGAACATTGGTCAGCTCATAGGCCGAGACGACGCTCATCGATTGGGGCACCAGGAAGCCCTGGCCATCGAAAAAGCTCGGCGTGACATAGCGTGCGCCATAGCGCAGATCCCTGCCCGCACTCCAGGCGCCATTGCGCATGAGGACGTCGACTGCGCCTGTTTGCAAAGGGGCAAAACGGGCCTCGCCACGGAAGGCGCGAAATTCGATGAGATCGGGATTGCCGAGCACGGCGGCGGCAAGCGCCCGGCAGAGATCGACGTCAAAGCCTGACCAGCGGCCATCGGCATCTTGTTGCGCGAAGCCTGCAAGTGGGCTGCGGGAGCCGCAGACGAGAAAGCCGCGCTCGCGCACAGTCTCAAGCGTATTGGCTTGAGCCGACATGACGCCGCCTAAGCAGGAAAGCGCCAGCGCGAGCAGCAGTGGCTTTATGCAGCGAGTGAACATGCCGGCCTTCTCTTGGGACTGCGGCATTGTGGCATTGCATATCCACGGGTCAAGCCAATGCAGGACCTGACCCGTGGATATCGGGCTTTAATGCAGGATCTGGCTCAGGAAGAGCTTGGTGCGTTCATGCTGCGGGTTGGAGAAGAACGCTTCAGGCTCGTTCTGCTCAATGATCTGACCCTGGTCCATGAAAATAACCCGGTTCGCCACCTGGCGGGCAAAGCCCATTTCGTGGGTCACGCAGAGCATGGTCATGCCCTCTTCGGCAAGGCTGATCATCACCTCGAGAACTTCCTTGACCATTTCCGGATCAAGCGCCGATGTCGGCTCGTCGAACAGCATGATCTTGGGCTGCATGCAGAGTGAACGCGCAATGGCGACGCGCTGCTGCTGGCCGCCCGAAAGTTGGCCAGGGAACTTGTTGGCCTGTTCGGGAATCTTGACCCGTTCGAGATAGTGCATGGCCGTCGCCTCGGCTTCCGCCTTGGGAATGCCGCGGACCCAGATCGGGGCAAGCGTCAGGTTTTGCAGGATCGTGAGGTGCGGGAAAAGATTGAAGTGCTGGAACACCATACCGACTTCGCGGCGCACTTCGTCGATGCGCTTGAGGTCGGCCGTGAGTTCGGTGCCATTGACGATGATCTGGCCTTCCTGGTGTTCTTCCAGGCGATTGATGCAGCGGATGAGCGTCGACTTGCCGGAGCCAGAGGGCCCGGCAATGACGATGCGCTCGCCCTTCATGACGCGCAGGTTGATGTCGCGCAGCACGTGAAAATCGCCATACCACTTGTGCATGTTGACGACATCGATGGCCACTTCGGTCTTGGAGACCTGCATCTGGCTGGTGTCGATCTGACGATCAACAGTCGTTTCGGAAACCTGAGACATGAAGCTACCTCTTGTAGCCAGTGTTAAGACGTCGCTCCATGTAGATGGAGTAGCGAGACATGCCGAAGCAGAACACCCAGAAAACCATCGCGGCAAAGATGTAGCCGGTGGTTGCGGTGTTGGCCGATTGCCATTCGAGGGCCGTGTCGTTCTTGGTTTTCACCGCTTCGAGAAGATCCTTCATGCCCACGATGTAGACAAGGGACGTGTCCTTGAAGAGCGCAATGAAGTTGTTCACGATGCCCGGAATGACGTGCTTGAGCGCCTGGGGTAGGATGATGAACCACATCCGTTTCCAGTAGCCGAGACCGAGCGCTGACGCCGCCTCGTATTGGCCACGCGGAATGGCCTGGAGGCCGCCGCGGACCACTTCGGCGACATAGGCCGAGGTGAAGAGCGTCACACCCACAATGGCACGCAAGAACTTATCGACCGTCATACCCTGAGGCATGAAGAGCGGCAGCATGATCGAGGCCATGAAGAGGATGGTGATCAGCGGCACGGCGCGGATAAGTTCGATGAACCCCACGCAGACCGTTTTGATGATCGGCATGGACGACTGGCGTCCGAGGGCGAGGATGATACCCAATGGGAAGGAGAGCGTGATGCCGATGACCGACAGGATCAGCGTCACCAAAAGCCCGCCCCACTTTTCGGTTGGAATCGGCCGCAAGCCGAAGACGCCGCCTGCGAGGAGGAAGTAGCTCAGGA
>CAJYKO010000481.1 GCA_913775215.1 uncultured Devosia sp.
CATGATGAGCGGCGAACCGAAGAGACTGATTGGCTGGCGCGCCAGCCGGTGAACCACGAGGCCATCGGCATATCCTGTGCCGGGAGACGCGTTGCAAAGGACGACATCGAGGTCTAGCCGCCGCAGCATGCCCGTCAGTTCTATAAGGCTTCCGGAGGTCAAAACGACCTCAAGGTCTTGACGCCCAAGGCAAGGATGCAGGAAGTCGATCTGAAAGTTGCGCGAGAGCGTTGCAAGAGCACCGACACGCAAAACCTGTCGGCGACCAGAGCCCACCCTGAGTGTCGTTAAAAGATCCTCGCCTATGTCGAATATCGCCTGAGCATGGTTGCGCGCAATTTGCCCGGCCTCGGTCAAAACCAAGCGACGCCCGACACGCTCGAATAGAGCATTGCCAAGCTGGGCCTCAAGCATCTGGATCTGGGTGGAGAGAGCAGACTGGGATACCGAGAGGTTTCGCGCTGCGCGGGTCAGGTTGCCCTCCTGTGCGACCGCCAGGAAGTACCGCAGGTGCTTGTAATTGAGAGACGCCATAATTCGATTTTACAGAACGGTTTCATTCAATCAATGAATTTTTCTAAACGAATGGGGTGGGCTAGATCGCCCTGCCAACCTTTTTGTTTCGGTCTTCAAATGCAGAGCCTTCTTTCTCCCGCGATCTTGTTTTTTGCCTTGGGACTGCTTGCCGCCTTGGTTCGAAGCAATCTGCAAATCCCTGAAGCCGTCGGCAAAGCGCTCGCTATCTATCTGATGGCGGCCATCGGCCTAAAAGGTGGGGTGCAAGTGTCGCAAAGCGGCTTTAGTACCGAGCTTTTACTCGCTGGCGTTTCGGGGCTTTCCCTCAGTTTGCTGCTTCCATTTCTCGCCTATTGGTCCCTCAGGCGCCTCGGTGGGCTTGATCAGATGCAGGCTGGAGCTGTCGCAGCACATTACGGCTCGGTCTCGGTGGTCACCTTTGTCACCGGCGTTGCAGCGCTCGAGGCGGCGGGATTTAAAGTTGCGGGCTTCATGGTCGCTGTCCTGGCGCTCATGGAGGCACCAGCTATCCTTGTGGGCCTTTGGCTGGCGCGCCGCTCGTCGGGTGATCAAGCGCCTCGGCTCGGCGGTCACGTTTCTCACGCGCTTCGGGACGGGTCAGTCCTGCTGCTCGCCGGGGGCTTTGCGATTGGTCTGCTGGCCGGGCCAGGAGGATTTGACCCAGTACGGCCGGTCTTCGAAGGCGCCTTTGGCGGCGTTCTTTGTCTTTTCCTCCTGGATATGGGCCTGCTCGCCGGTCGCCATCTGGCCGGCAGGGGCATCGTGTCCTCGCGGCTAGTCGTCCTTGCGGTCGCCTTGGCCATCATCAACGGCTCCATCGGGCTATTAGTCGGCACAGCGATTGGGCTTGATAAGGGTTCGGCAACGGCGCTCGCGATCCTCGCCGGCAGCGCAAGTTATATCGCTGCTCCCGCTGCGGTAAGGATGGCGTTACCCGAGGTCGACCCCGGCCTGCCGCTCACGATGTCGCTCGCTGTGACGTTTCCTTTCAACGTCCTCGTTGCTATCCCCCTGCTGACTTCGCTAGCCGGGTTTTTGTGATCGGTTTGCTCGGAAGCGTCGATCAAAATGACCGATCTCGGGACTTTGTTATGGCGTTCTAAACGGCGGGGTGGGGCGGGGTTGCCGACCCCACCACCGCCCTCCCGTCCGGGTGCTCGCTCTGGAGAGGAATCCCGCGGGGTTGCACCTCTATTGGAAGTAATAGCTCATCGCAGGTTCTTTCTATTCTCTGATGCTTGGCGCCTTTTGACTGCATCAGCGCTCGACAGCTTGGGACCAAGTTCAGCGCGAAGACTTCGCTTTTGCCTTAGAGGCGGGTGTCGATGGCGACCTCGACGGACATGCCTGGCAGGAGCTGGTTCGCGAGGTCCTGGTCTGGATCGATTTCGATCTTTACCGGGATGCGCTGGGCGATTTTGGTGAAATTGCCGGTGGCGTTGTCAGGCTTGATCACGCTGAATTCGGATCCCGTTGCGGGAGAAATCTCGGCAATATGCCCCTTGAGCATGGCATGGCTTAGTGCATCGATCGAAAGGGACACATCCTGGCCTACATGAAGACCGGGCATCTGCGTTTCCTTGAAGTTTGCCACGACCCAGCGTTGTGGAGGCGTGACTGACGTCAACTGCGTCCCGACGGATACAAACTGGCCGATACGGGCTGCAACTTCACCCAGCGTGCCATCGACGGGAGCGACAATTCTCGTATTGGCGAGATTGATCTTGGCCAATTCGACGGCTGCTTCGGCCGAGCGAACGGCCCCTTGGAGAGCGGGCACGCTGCCTTCGACCAGGGACAGGTTCTGTTCGGCCATGCTGACATTGGCTTTTGCCTGCGCCACACTGGATTGGGCCTGGAGAAGCGCCGCGTGAACCTGGTCCGCGCTCGATTGTGGCGAGAGCCCGGAAGCAAGGAGGGATTCGCTACGCGCGGCGTCGGCTTCGGCGCGCTGGAAGGCGGCTTGGGCTGCTTCGAGTTGGGCTTGCGCAAATTCGACACTCGCCTGCTTGGAGGCGCGGTTTTGTTCGTAATTGTCGAGCGCGCTGCGCTGCTGCGCCAGGGCGCCTTCGGCCTGTTCGAGCTGCTGGAGATAGATGCGATCATCGAGCTGCACCAAAAGGTCGCCCTTCTTGACCTCCTGATAGTCGGTCACCGGCACGTCGGTGACATAGGCGGCAAGCTGGGGCGCGATCATGGTGACGCGCCCGCGCACATAGGCATTGTTGGTGGACTCTATCGTCGAGGTGAAGGGAGGCAGTTGCCATGCGTAGAGCACAGCGCCAACGCCGACGATGCCGATGAGCAGGGCGGCCCAGCTGCCTTTGGAGGTGAGGAGGTCTTTGATCTTCATTTTCTATACTTCGTCGTAAAATCAGGTGGTGGGGACAGGTGCAGTCGATACTCGGGCCGAGCCCAGAGCGCGTAGTCCCAGATGGAGAATAAGGGCGGCTGCGGCGGCGAGGGCGCCGTAGAAAATCAGTAAAAACAGATCATTATAGGCCAGGACCCAGGATTGCTGGGTCAGCGATTGGTTCAGAAGCGTCAGGCCCTGCGTGTTGCGTTGGGTCGGATCGGTCAGCACCCGACCATAGGCGCCGCCATAGGCCTGAATGCGCTGGACGACCACGGGGTCGAGAAGGGAAATGCCTTGCGCCAGGACATTGGAATGAAACTGCTCGCGCAGTGTCACGAAGGTGGAAAAGATGGCGCTGCCCAAAAGACCGCCCAGACTTTGCGTGGTCAGGAAAACGGCGAGGAACGAGAGGATATATTGCGGGCCGCGCGCCAAGGCCTTCATGAAGCCATTGAGCATGGCAGGCGGCAGAAAAAGACCGCTGGCCGCGCCGATCAGGGCCTGGCTGACATAGAACTGCTCGGGACGACTGAGCGTAGTCGAATGCGTATCGAGCCAGCTGCCGATAGCGATCAGAACCAAAGCGGTGAGATGGATGATCTCAACCCGCTGAGGTTTAATGACCATGCTGAGGACGGCAGTCGCGGCAAAGGTGACGATGCCGATGACGCCGAAGAGCGGGATCAACTGATCGTTTTGGAGGTTGAGCACGGTGAATAGGCCCAAGACGCCGACCGATTGTTCCGACAGCAGCAGCCGGAAAACGACAAGCGCGCCGGCAAAGATCAGCATGTCACGCCCGGTGAGCCAGCGCAGATCGATGATCGGATTTGTCCTGTGCAGTTCGACGATGCAGAAGATTGCCATCGCGCCGATTCCCAGCGCCAGCACCAAACCGATCCAGGGCGTTTCCAGCCACCAGAGGGTCCGCCCCATGCCGAGGACGACAGCGATGCAGCCAAAACCAACGGTCATGAGCGGAAAGCTCAGAAGGTCGTCGCGATCAAAAACCTTTACGCGCGGCGGATGGGTGAGCGGCACGAGAAAAACGACCGCGAGCGAAATTAGCGCCAGGCCCAGTTCGACGGCATAAAGGCCGGTCCAGTCGCCCAATTGCAGCAATTCGGGCGAAATGACGCGCGCGAGAGGCAAAGCCAGCGTCGAGCCGAGCATGCCAAAGCAGATGCCTATGCTCATCTTCTTCTGCGGGGACAACCACTCGAGCATGTAATAAAAGCCCAGCGTGCTCAGCGGAGCGGCCGCAATCCCCATAATGGCGCGGACTACGATTGCCGATTGCAGGTCGTGGGCGAAAAGATGGGCGATGACCACAAGCACATAGGCGGCGATGCCGATCTCGGCGAAGCGGCGGAGGCCGAACTGGGTTCGTACTTTGAACATCAGGATCGTGCCTGCCAGGTTCGTGGCGAAATAGGCCGAAGCAAGCCAGCCCATCTCGGATTGGGTTGCGCCAAAGGAGGCCTGCAGTCCCTGCAGATTGGCATTGATGAGGTTCAGCCCCAGGCCCTGGGTGAGGCCGAGAACGAGGGAACTGAAAATATAAATGGCAGCAACGAGCGGCGACTTGGGCACGAAGGGCGGCATGGCCGGAACTGCATTCGGCTGGCTGGCGGGCGCAGGTGCTTGCGCCGAGGGCGGTGCCAATTCTGCGACTTGTGAGGTCATGACAGACCTCGAGGCTCGATCTGACCCGGAACGGTGCAGCGCAGCGCCTGGGTGCGCGCGAGGATCTGCAAAAGCACGCGGTTTGCGATTTCCATTTCGGCCTCATCCAGTTCCGCGATGAGTTGCGCATTCATGTCGCTGAGAAGTTTTGAGACTTTTTCCGCGATTGCCTGACCCGCAGCCGTCAGGACGATCTTCTTTGCCCGTCGGTCTTCATCCGAGGGGACGCGCTGAATGTAGCCCAGCGTTTCGACGCCATCGAGAATGCGAACGGCTGTCGGGTGTTCTACGCCGAGATGCTGGGTAACATCGGCCTGACTGGCGCCGGTTTTGAGCGGCAGCAAAAAATAGAGCACGCGGGCGCGCGCCGACGTCAGGTTCATGTCCCGCAGGTGGACATCGAACGAAGCGCTCAATTCCCTTGCCAACCGGCTGACCGTTCTGAGCAGATCCAGCTTATCCGCCATTTTGTTGTTCCCTATAATGTAGGGACCTACATAATTTTGGAGATGTTGGCTTGCAATGTCGTTTTGTGCATGCTTGGCATGCGCTTTCGAAAACCGCGGCGCCTGAACGCCTGTTTCAGCGCGCGGAGCTAGGCTACACAGGCATGGCGTGTTGATGGGATATTTCTGTTTCGACGTAGCCACTTAGCAAGGCGGCCAGCGCCAGGAGCGAAGCCAAGTGGGTGCGTTCCCAGCCATGCGAGCTGTCGAGGGAAAAGCAGACGAGGCCCACGCGGATGTCCCAGCCGGCTTCAACGGCGGCGGCGCTGTCGGAGCGGTAGTGGCGGAATGTATCGCGTTCGTATCGGATGCCATTCTGTTCACAGACCGTTAACATTTGGCGCGTCAGTCGGGCATCAAAGGGACCCTGGCGATCACGCATGGCGATGGTGACGGCGTCGTCACGCGATGTCTGGTTGGGGGCTGTCACCGCGTTGTCGATGGCGAGCAGTTCTTCGACCTCGGGACCAAAGCCATGGGTGCCACCGATGCCGATCTCTTCGGCAATGGTGAACATGGCCTGGAAGGGGACGGCGACCTTGGTGTGACCCTCGGCGATGGATTTGAGGACAGCGAGGAGAGTGGCGCAGCCGGCCTTATCGTCGAGGTGACGGGAGACAATGAAACCGTCGACGATTTCGGGCTGCGCGTCGACCGCGACCATATCGCCGACATTGAAGCCGGCGGCGACGAGCGCGGCGCGGTCGGGCAGGGTGGCGTCGATGCGGATTTCGAGATTGTCCCAATTGGCCGGCTGGGTATCGACTTCGGTGTTGAAGCGGTGGCCCGAGGCTTTAAGCGGCAAGATGGTGCCGCGATGTTCGGCATGGTCGGAAAAAATCGTGACGCGGGCGCCTTCGGCGAAACGGGCGGCCCAGGTTCCGGTATTGCGCAGGGCAAGCCGGCCATTGGGCTTGAGTTCGGTGACCATGGCGCCGAGGGTATCGAGATGGGCCGCGAGGGCGCGGCGGGGCGGGCCGTCTCCGACTTCGACATAGAGGACGCCACGGCGTGTATATTTGGGCGAATAGCCCAGATCGCGCAGCCAGGTATCGACCAAGGCCACGGCGCGATCAGTCATGCCGACGGGGCTTGGCGTTTTGACGAGGTGCAGCAGCCGGTCGAGGAGATAGTCGGAATCGATCATGCGGTGCGGCGCTTTCGGGTGCGGGCCGGGGAGACTTCTTCGAGGAAGCGGTCTTCGAGCTTGGCCTCGAGGGCTAGCATGTGCTTTTCGGCTTCACTCATATGCTCGGCAAGGATCGCGGCCGCTGCTACGGCGTCGCGGCGGCGCATGGCGGCGATGAGATCGCGCTGATGCTGGATGCCGCTGGCGCGCGAGACCGGCTCGGGCTGAACATAAATGTCCTGCGCGATGGTGAGATCCTTCAAGAGGCGCTGGAGGAAGCGGCAGGTGAAGGCGAGAATGGGATTGTCGGAATATTCGGCAACGACACCGTGGAAATCCAATTCCGCCATGCGCTGGTTCCAGCGCTCGTTCTGGTCCGCCGGCTCGTGATCGTAGATGCCGATGATGGCTTCGAGGCGTTTGAGGCCGGTTTCGTCGATATTGGGGGTGGCGCTGGCTGCCAGTTGCGGTTCGAGAACCTTTCGCATCTCATAGATATTGGCGATCGTCAGATTCTTGGCGAAGAGGAAATTGGAGAGAAGGCTCATGGCCCGGCCTTCGGACATGCGCTCGATGAAGGCGCCGCCGCCGGTGCCAGTGCGGACCGAGATCAGACCCTGAACTTCAAGCGACTTGAGCGCTTCGCGCACGGTGCCTTTGCTCGCAGAAAACTGGGCGATGAGATCGCGCTCCTGAGGCAGGCGATCGCCGGGACCAAGGCCATGTTCGACGATCATGCGCTTAATGGCGTCGACGATCTCGTCGGTGCGCTTGCGGCGTGGGGGCTCAACGGGCGTGGTTGGGAGGATGTCTTTCACGATGAGCGGCTTCCAGCATAGCGGGACATCTCTGAGAACCCCCACCCAGCCTCCCCCTGATAGGGGGAGGGATCTGCCGGTGGCTCGGGGTCTATCAGCAAAAACCAATTTGTTCCCCCCCCTTCCTGGGGGAGGTTAGGTGGGGGTGCGGATTCCTGCGAAATCATGCGGCGCTGTCCGTTGCGGAGAGGCGTGGGGCGCTGGCGACGAGCGAGCGCGTATAGTCGTGCTGCGGGTTGGCGAAGAGCTTGGCCGCTGGACCGGTCTCCACCACTTCTCCGAGATACATGACGGCAACGCGATCGGAAATCGATTCCACGACGGCGAGATCGTGGCTGATGAAAATGTAGGAGAGGCCGAGATCGTCCCGCAATTGCTGGAGGAGCAGAAGCACTTGGGCCTGCACCGAGACGTCGAGCGCGCTGACCGGCTCATCGAGGACAAGAATGCTGGCTTCGGCCGCCAGAGCGCGAGCGATGGCGATGCGCTGGGCTTGGCCGCCCGAGAATTCGTGGGGATAGCGTTCGAGGGTGTCGAGCGGCATCTGCACGGCGTCGATCAGTTCGCGCTTGCGGAGGGCGCGTCTGGTGCTGTCGTATGAGCAGAGGAGGCGCAGGGGCACATCGAGGATGTCGCCGATGGTCTTTCGCGGGTTGAGCGAGGCGACGGGATCCTGGAAGACATATTGAATGGTGCGGCCAAAGGCGCGGGAGCCGGAGGCGGCGAGGTCCGCCCAGGGCTTATTATCGATCAGCATGGTGCCGGAGGTGGGATGCTCAAGGCCGACCAGCATGCGGGCGAGTGTCGACTTGCCCGAGCCGCTTTCCCCAACGATCCCAAGGGTTTCGCCGCGCTTGAGATCGAGCGAAATGCCGCGGACGGCTTGGACTTCATTGGCCTTGCGGCCGAAAAGAGAGCGGCCGCCACCAAAGGTTTTGACGAGATCGCGGATCTGGATGGCGTTGGTCATGCCCTGGCCTCCGAAAAGAGCGGACGAACCCGATCGAGGAAACTGTGGCCTTCGCCGAGTTCGGGAACACAAGCGATGAGGCGCTTGGTGTAGTCGTGCTGGGGGTCGCGTAGGACAGTTTGCGTCTCGCCCTGTTCGACGATTTCGCCATTTTTCATCACCGCGACCCGATCGCAGACCTGAGCAACGACGCCGAAATCGTGGGTGATGAGAAGGAGGGCGAGACCACGCTCGCGGCGCAGGGTCTGCAGGAGATCGAGAATGCGCGCCTGCACAGTAACATCGAGGGCGGTGGTCGGTTCGTCGGCGATGATAATGTCGGGATCATTGGCCAACGCCATGGCGATGCCGATGCGCTGGCGCTGGCCGCCGGAAAGTTCGTGCGGGTAGGCGCTGGCCCGTCCTGATGCATCGCGGATGCCGACGGTATCCATCAGTTCGATGGCGCGCTGGCGGGCCTGCTGCTTGCCAATCGGATTGTGCGCGAGAACGGCTTCGGCGATCTGGTCTCCAACCGAAAACAGCGGATGGAGCGTCGTGAGCGGGTCCTGGAAGACGTAGGTGACGCGGGCGCCGCGTAGAGCAATCAGCTCCTGTTCGCGCAGGGAAAGCACGTCCTGGCCCTGGATATAGACGCCGCCATCGGTGATGATGCCGGGCGGGGACGCGACAAGGCCCATAAGGGAGAGCGCGGTGACCGATTTGCCTGAGCCGCTTTCCCCGATCAGGCCAAGGCATTCGCCCTTGTCGAGGCGGAAGCTGATATCGCGGACGGCGGGGGTGATGGAGGCGCCGGTATCGAAGCCGGTCGAGAGGTTTTCAACGACGAGGGCAGGGGCATCCTCGATAGTCGAGGTAGGCTTGTTCTCGCGCTTGATCTTCGTCACCGGCATGGGGCGGCCGAGGGTGCCGGAGCGGAGTCGCGGATCGAGCACGTCGCGGACGCCGTCGCCGAGCAGATTGATGCTCATGACGAGGAGGAAAATCATCACGCCAGGGATGATGGAGGCATGAGGCGCGGTAAAAAGCTGGGCGCGGGCCTGGCCGAGCATGGAGCCGAGGTCGGAGGTGGGCGGTTGGGCGCCGAGGCCGAGGAAAGAGAGGCCGGCGGTTTCAAGGATCATCCAGCCGACGGTGGTCGACATGGTGATGACGATGACCGGGAGGACATTGGGCAGGACTTCGGTGAACAGGACGGCCGCGTGGCTCTTGCCCGAAAGCCGGGCGGCATCGACGAATTCGCGATTGCGGATCGAGACAGTCACGCCCCTGATATTGCGGGCGAAGAAGGGGATATTGACCAGCGCAATGGCGTAAAGCGCATTGAGGAGGCCGGGACCAAGCGCCGCGACGATGGCAATGGCCAAGAGGATATAGGGAAAGGCCATCAGCATATCGACAAAGCGCATGAGCACACTGTCGGTGGCGCCGCGAACATAGCCGGCGACGAGGCCGATGAGGGAGCCGAAGAAAGCCGCGAGGGCGGTGGCGCTGATGCCGACGAGGAGGGACACCTGGGTGCCCCAGATGAGACGCGAAAGAATGTCGCGGCCGAGGTGATCTGTGCCAAGGAGATGGCCTTCGCTCAGCGGCGGCAGGAGCCGATTGGGCTGATCGGTAATATCTGGGT
>CAJYKO010000482.1 GCA_913775215.1 uncultured Devosia sp.
GACGCGAGGCCCTTCGTCTTCACCAAGGGAGGCATCGTGCGCGACGCCAATGCGCAGAACCCGCGCCGGATCGGGGAGCGCAATCATCTGCGCCAGGAGCTCGAAAATTCGCTCAAGCGGCTCAAGGTCGAGACCATCGACCTCTACCAATTGCACTGGCCTTCGGACGACGTGCCGCTCGAAGAGTATTGGGCCAATATGCTGGAGCTGAAAGCCGAGGGCAAAGTGCGCCATGTCGGGCTCTCCAACCATGACGAGGGGCAACTCGCACGCGCCGAAGCCATGGGCCATGTCGAGACGCTGCAGCCGCCTTTTTCGATGATCCGCCGGGACACGGCTGAAAAAATTCTGCCGTGGTGCCTTGAGCACGGCACCGGCGTCATCTGCTATTCGCCGATGCAGGCGGGGCTGCTCACCGGCACAATGACGGCCGAGCGCGTGGCGGCGATGCCGGCCAATGATTGGCGCAAGGACAGCCCCGAATTCCAGGGCGACAAGCTCAAGGCGAACCTGGCGCTGGCTGAGAAGCTGAAACCGATCGCGGAAAAGCATGGGACGAGCGTTTCGAGCGTGGCGCTGGCCTGGTGCCATGCCTGGCCGGGGCTGACAGCAACGATCGTCGGCGCGCGCTCGCCGGCCCAGGTCGATGGCTGGATCGATGCGGCGAGTCTTGAACTCGATGCGGCGGATCTGGCGGAGATCGACAAGGCGATCGAGGCGACGGGGGCTGGGCAGGGTCCGGCAAGGGGGTAACCTTTTGCCGGGGAGCCACCGCCCTTCCCTCGCCCCTTGTGGGAGAGGGACCGGAAATTTGCGTTCAGCAAATTTCCAGGGTGAGGGGCTTCGAGCCGTCCCGCAGGGCAAATCGTACCGGTGGCACAATTTGAGGCGAGAAGGCCATGAGAGCTATGCTCGAGTGGCCGGGCCTCCGCAGAGGAGCGGGTGGGGCTTACTGCAAGAGTACCCGTCATCCGCCCTTTGGGCACCTTCTCCCACAAGGGGAGAAGGGGGCGCCGGTGTGGACCTAAACTTCCAGTTCTTCCCTTAGCATTTCCAGCTCCAGCCACTGCTCTTCAGCCGTAGCTTTCTTTGTCGCCAACTCAGCCAGGGTCTTGGAATCCTTCGCAAACCCATTGGGGTCGCGCGTATAATAATTGCCCTCGGCCAAACGCCCGTTGATTGCGGCCATTTCCTTATCGAGCTTCTCGATGTCCTTGGGCAGGGTTTCGAGAGCGTGCTTTTCCTTGAAACTGAGCTTGCGCTTACTCGATGAGGCGACGGTCGAAGTGCCGGCTTTGGCTTTTTGAGCGGGTGCAGCCTTCTCCAACACGCGAGCCGAGACCCCTGCCCCGCGCTGGGCGACCATGTCGGAATAGCCGCCGGCATATTCGAGCCAGTTGCCATTGCCTTCGGCCATGATGATCGAGGTCGCAACACGGTCAAGAAAATCGCGGTCGTGGCTGACGACGATGACGGTGCCGGAATAGTCCGAAACCATTTCCTCAAGGAGATCGAGGGTTTCGAGATCGAGATCGTTCGTCGGCTCGTCGAGCACGAGGACGTTGGATGGCAGCGCTAGGGCGCGAGCCAACGCAACGCGGGCGCGCTCGCCGCCGGAAAGTTTCCCGATGGGCGTATTGGCCTGTTCGGGGGTGAACAGAAAATCCTTCATATAACCGACGACGTGCTTGTTCTCGCCGTTGATTTTCAGCGTATCGCTGCCGCCGCCGGTTAGCGCATCCTTAAGGCGCGTTTCGGGATCAAGACGCGCGCGGCCTTGGTCGAGCATGGCGAGTTCGATGGCCGAGCCAAGCTTTATCGTGCCGCTATCGGGTTCGAGCAGCCCATTGAGCATTTTTATGAGCGTGGTCTTGCCCGCGCCATTGGGTCCGACGAGGCCGACGCGATCGCCCCGGAGGACGCGGGTCGAGAAATCGCGGACGACGGTCTTGGTGCCAAACGTCTTGGAAATGTTCTCAGCTTCAACGACCAGGGCGCCCGAGGTGCGGCCTTCGGTAACCTGCATGGCGACATTGCCGGTGACCCGGCGCTGGTCGCGGCGATCCTGGCGGAGATTGGCGAGGCGTTCGAGACGGCCAACATTGCGCTTGCGGCGCGCGGTGACGCCATAGCGGAGCCAATGCTCTTCGCGCACGATCTGGCGGTCGAGCTTGTGGCGGTCCTTTTCTTCCTGCTGCAGCACTTCATCGCGCCAGCCTTCGAAGGCCCCAAAACCTTTTTCGATACGGCGAGTGACGCCCCGATCGAGCCAGACGGTCGAGCGCGAGAGATCGGTCAAAAAGCGGCGATCGTGGCTGATGATGACCATGGCCGAGCGCATGGAATCCAGTTCCTGCTGCAGCCACTCGATGACGGGCAGATCGAGATGGTTGGTCGGCTCATCCAGCAGCAGCACATCTGGCTGCGGCGCGAGCACGCGGGCCAGCGCGGCGCGGCGGCCTTCCCCGCCGGAAAGGGTTTTCGGGTCTTCGCGGCCGGTAAGCCCAAGCGCTTCGAGCAAATATTGGGCGCGATATTCATCGTCGCCCGAGGTCATCCCCGCTTCGACATAGGCAAGCGTCGTTGCATATTCGGAAAGATCCGGTTCCTGCGGCAAGTAACGGATCGTGGCGCTCGGCTCGGCAAAGCGCTTGCCGCCATCCTGCTGCACCATGCCTGCCGCGATCTTCAGAAGCGTCGACTTGCCCGAGCCATTGCGGCCGACCAGCGCGATGCGCTGACCGGGAGAGACGATTAGCTCGGCGGATTCCAGCAACTGAGTGCCGCCAAAGGTGAGCTGAATGTCTTGCAGGGAAAGAAGCGGGGGCGCGGCCATGAACAATTCCGGTGGTTTCCGGCGCGATAGAGCATAGCGCCGGACGCAGATCAATGATGGGGAGGAAATGAAAGAGGCCGATCAGGACGTTGAGGATCCTGATCGGCCCGGGGAGACGGCAGCAGCAAGCCCCGTCGTCGATTTTGGCGCTGCAGCCCACAGGCCCCACGGGGCCGCAGCACCATGGCCTCTATCAACCATGGGTAAACTTGATTGTCAAACTCATATTTGAGTTTGGTAGTCAGATTTTTACGCCGCTGCGATGGCGTTGACGATATCACCCTCGGAATTGGCATTGACCGCTTCAGTGGTGGATAGACCTAAGCGCTCGCGGATGGAACGCTTCTTGGCCGCGAGATCGGCGATCGAATACCCCGCCAGCACTTCAAAGAACGCGCCGAGCGCTTCACGCAGCGCGCCATTGAGGTCGCATTCGCCGATCAGCGGGCAATCAGCACCTTCCTCGAAGCATTCGGCCAGGGCAAAATTTTCTTCGGTGAGGCGGATAGTTTCGAGCAGCGTGATCTGATCGGCCGGCTTGCCGAGCTTGATGCCGCCATGACGACCGCGCACCGTCTGCAGAAGGCCATTTTCAACAAGCGGCTTGATCAGCTTGAACAAAAACAGCTCGGAAATTCCGTAGGCGCGCGCAATCTCGGCAACGCGGCTCAATTCAGGATCGTTGACCGCGCAATAGACCAGAGTGCGGATGGCATAATTGGATTGGCGGGTCAGTCTCACGAGCGATCGATCCTTCGCGTTTCAGCGGTCCGGCCAGACCATAAAGCGTCTTGGCACAGGCCGTAACTTAAAACCATTCTAAAATAAGTCAACCTTATCCTGAACGATCGCCTCATGTTTAACGGGCCAAAATCCCATCTGGACAGAATCTTAACTTCGCAATATGAAGTTAATTAAGGAGACCTCGACGTGCCCGCCACTGTGACTAGAGCTATCGTTACGACCGCAGCGTGCGAAACGACCGGTCAGCCCAAATCCGACGTGACTGCCATCGGTCAGCGCATGTTCGAATTGATCGGCGACGCGCTTAAATCGGGCGAGACAGTCAAGCTTACGGGTTTCGGCACGCTCGAAGTGCGCTCGCGTGCCGAACGCGTCGGGCGCAATCCGCGCACTGGAACCGAGCACAAGATCACCTCGCGCCACACGGTGGTCTTTACCCCGAGCGCCAAGCTGCGCACCGGGCTCGAGTCGTTGAGCAGGACCAAGGCCGCAGCGGCCGAATAAGTTGTTTGCGACTAGTCGCTTGCGCGACGCCCGGCATCGGTAGACCGCCGATTGGTCTTGCGCCGCTCCTCACCTTGATACCGTTTCTTGGCCTTCTTTGGCGCGACATCGCCCTGGGATAGTGTGCGCTCGAAAAGCGCGCGCGAGAAATAGCGATGGTAAAGCGGCAGCTCCGCTGCGCCCATGGCAGGCGCCAGCTTGCCGATGGTTCCAGGCACGATCTCGACCTTACGGCGTGCGGGCAGGAGGTCGAACTCCTCGATCACCATATGCGTGAGCCTGTTGGTAATCTCACTGGGAAGGATCGTGTCGATAACAGCAAGTCCACCCTCGAGGACGGCGTTGGCATTATAGATGACGAGCGCCAGGGCCCTCGCGCTGTCACGCAGCCAAGGCTGCAGAACCGGTTCGATGACCGTCCAATCCCAGGTGGCGATTTTCCCGGCCTCAAGAGAAATGCCCGCGTCCATCGCGCGATCAACGAGAGCGGTGACCGAGGCAAAGGCATTGGCCGGCAGCGGTCCACTGTCGGTCTGGGCAACGAGCATGGCGCCGAGATCGGCCGAATAGCCCGATGGCCCCTGCCAGAGGCGGCCTTCGCCGATGAGACCGGCACCGAGATAGGTCGACACCAGAAGATAGATGAAGGTTTCCGGGCGAGGCGGCGGCCGGGCGATCAGTTCGGCCCAGCAAGCGGCATTGCCATCATTATAGAGGCTGACCGGGAGGCCCGTGAGGCTCTCCAACTCGGACGCGAAGGCCATGCGCAGCGCGGAGATCGTATTGAAATCCTCGGGCACACGATCTTCATCAATCGTCGAGGGCAGGCCGATACCGATATCGGTCAGGTGCTCGCGTTTCGCGACAGGCCAATCGCGCACTATGTCGGCAATGGCGTCGGCAATCTGACGCGGCAGGGCTTTGAAATCGGGCCTTTCATAGGCCAGGTGCCGATGGGCGAGCGCTTTGGCATGAAGATTGATAGCAACGATATCGGCGTGGCGCCAGCTCAGTTCGACCCCAATGCCGAAGGAGCCTTCGGCGCGCAGAAAGATCGGGGTTGCTGGCTGGCCGCGGCGGCCACGCAGAACCTCCCCGCGCTGGATGAGCCCGATGGCTTCGATATCGTTGAGAATGGCCGAGACAGTCTGGGGCGCTAGACCGGACATGCGGGCAATTTCGGCGTTGGACAGGCCAGGATTGAAGCCAATAACGGTGAGAACGGCGCGTTCATTCGCGCGTCTCAGGCCATGATGCTGAAGGCCTCGCGATCCAAAATTAAACAGGTCGATATTCGAGGCCGCGGCATCACTCACGCTGGTCTATCCGTGCTTTGATATAGGACAGCGAAAGGTACCCTCCGCCCCTTCTGGACTGGGCAGATACTGACCGGGCGATTCCCCGGCCTCGCCGAAATCCATAATGTCAAAGCCGAAAGGCGACGCCAAGCGGCAATCGCCTTACAATTGTATCGATTTAGATCGGGGTTCAGGCGCCCGCGTCGGTCAAGCGCTTGTTGGCGTCTTCGCCGAGATCGAGACGAACGCCGCGGGCCAGACTCTTGACCTGTTCCAACGTAGTTGCCGAGGCGATCGGGGCGCTGACGCCGGGTTGAGCAACGAGCCAGGCGAGAGCAACCTCTGATGGAGCGGCGTCAAGTTCCTTGGCAACGCCATCGAGCGCCTCGAGGATCTTGAAGCCTTTTTCGTTAAGATATTTCTCGGCCCCGCCACCGCGCGGACTTTTACCAAGGTCGTCCTTGGATCGGTATTTGCCAGTCAAAAACCCAGCCGCCAGGCTGAAATAGGTGATGGCGCCGACTTCGTTCTCGATGAGGAATGAGCGCAGTTCGTCGAATTCCTTACGATCATAAAGATTGTAAAGCGGCTGGGTAACCTCGTAGCGCGGCAGGGATTTCACGATTGAGGTGTCTTGAGCGTCCTTCATCATCTTGGAATTGTAGTTCGAAGCACCGATGACGCGCACTTTACCGGAGCGGACGAGGATGTCGTAGGCGGCCAGCGTTTCTTCGTGGGTATTTTCCGCCGCTGGCCAGTGGCTGAAATAGAGGTCGATATAGTCGGTCTGAAGGCGCTTGAGGGAGGCTTCAACAGCGGTCTTGATCGCCTGCCCCGAGAGACCCTTGGGATCGCGGCCGGAATTGACCTTGGTAAAGATGTGGACTTTTTCGCGGTTTCCACGGGCCTTGAGCCACTTGCCGATAATGGTTTCGCTCATGCCGGGCGGGTTGCCGGGCACCCAGTTAGGATAGCCTTCGGCGGTATCGATGGCGGTGAAGCCTTCATCGACATAGGCATCGAGAATGGAAAAGCCGAGCGTTTCGTCTACGGTCCAGCCGAAGACATTGCCGCCCAGGACGAGCGGTTCGATGACAAGTTCACTGCGGCCGAGTGGGCGACGGTTCATTGGGCTTCTCCTTTTCGGGTAAGTCGTAATCAACGCTCGCAGCCGGATTTTGTTCGACCGCCGGCACCCGCGGCGCGCACCAATAAAGCGCTTTATTGATCGCTGTCATCGAGCCGGCAAGGCTGATGAAGGCAAAGGGGGCATGGTCATCCGCACCGTGGCGCAGATAAACAAAAGTGCCGTTGCGCAGTCGATCGAGCAGGGTATCGGCATCTTGCGTGATCTTGCCGCCATAGGGACCAGAGGTGGGATCGGCGATGAAGCGCATGTCTTCGCGGTCGAGCGTCATAGTCCAAACGCCCGCGCCGCCACCAAAGCGGTTGGCGTGGATGTAGAGCCCGATCGAATAATCGTCCTCGCAACGGACGACGAGGCAAGTGTATTGCGCCGCGCTGGCATCCCTATCACAGCCCATGGCGGCGCGATCACCCTCGCCCGGCAATGGCGAAAAGCTCCAGCCCGGCGTTTCGGCCAAGGCAGGCGTCGAAAGGGCAAAAAGCGCTATCAGCGCCGCGGCTCGATGAGATCCCATTTGTTTCCGTAAAGATCCTCAAAGACGGCGACCGAGCCATAGGCTTCGTGGCGCGGCGCTTCGAGAAAGGTGACACCTTTCTCACTCATGGCGGCAAAGTCGCGGGCGAAATCGTCGGTTTCGAGAAAAAGCGCGACGCGACCGCCCGCCTGATTGCCGATGGCCGCGCTTTGCTCGGGACCATCCGCCTTGGCGAGCAAAAGCTGCGCTCCAACCCCGCCAGCGGGCGCAACGAGCACCCAACGCTTGTCCGGCCCCAGAGCCTGATCGGCCAGAAGCGCGAAGCCGAGCTTCTCGCAATAAAAGGCAATGGCCTCGTCATAGTCGGCCACAAGCAGAGACAGGGTCGCGATTTTTTGGGTCATGGGACAATCGATCATCTTGGCAATGGCGCGGTCAAGCGCGATCATGGGCCGAACGGATTTCGAATCTTCCGTCCAATCCTGTGGAAAGGCTTTTGACCGCCACATGATTGACCAAATGGTCAACTTCCCCCATTGCGCATCCGAAAAAACTAGGCTTTTGTGTCGCCAAGCCTCTGGACGGGAACGCCGGAGCGCGCATAATCTTCGGGAGACACCAATAATGAAATTGATGAAAACCCTTCTGGCCGCGACTGCAATGGTGGCTCTTGCCGCCGGCGCCGCACAGGCCAAGCAGTTGGTTTATTGCTCGGAAGCCTCTCCGGCCCACTTCGACCCCGGCCCGCTGACCGGTGGTAACGACTTCGACGCTTCCTCGCACACGATCTACAACCGCCTCGTCGATTTCAAGCCGGGCACGACCGAAGTCGTTCCGGCGCTCGCCGAGAGCTGGGAAATCTCCGAAGACGGCAAGGTCTACACCTTCAAGCTCCGTCCGGGCGTGAAATTCCACACCCAGCCCTACTTCACCCCGACCCGCGACCTGACCGCTGAAGACGTCGTCTTCTCGTTCATGCGCCAGATGGATGAAGAGAGCCCCTGGTTCAACTATCTCGAAGGCATGACCTGGGACTATTTCCAGGGCATGGACATGCCCAAGTACATCGAATCCATCGAAGCGGTCGATGATCTCACCGTCAAGCTGACGCTGACCGAGCCGAACGCACCGATGCTAGCAAACCTTGCGATGGACTTTGCCGCGATCGTCTCTAAGGAATATGCCGACCAGCTCGAAGCTTCGGGTGATCTTGCAGCCTTCTCGACCCAGCCCGTCGGCACCGGCCCCTTCCAGTTCGTTGACTATCAGCTCGACACCGTGATCCGCTACGCCGCATTCCCCGACTATTGGGAAGGCAAGCAGCCGATCGACGACTTGATCTTCGCCATCACCACCGACGCTTCGGTGCGCGCCCAGCGCCTGCTGGCCGGCGAATGCGATATCATGCCCTACCCGGCCCCGGCCGACCTTGAATCGCTTCAGGCCAACGAAAACCTGACCGTTCAGGAAGGCGAAGGCCTCAATATCGGTTATCTCTCGTACAACACGACCGAAGCGCCGTTCGACAATCCGGACGTCCGCAAGGCGCTGACCATGGCCATCGACAAGCAGGCCATCATCGACGCCGTGTATCAGGGTGCCGGCCAGGACGCCAAGAACCTGATCCCGCCGACCATGTGGTCTTATGACGAGGCAACCGCTGCCGACGTCTACGATCCGGAAAAGGCCAAGAAGATGCTGGAAGCTGCCGGCGTCACCAACCTGACCACCGATCTCTGGGCGATTCCCGTTTCGCGTCCCTATAACCCAAACGGCCAGCGCATGGCCGAATTGATCCAGGCCGACTGGGCCAAGGTTGGCGTCACCGCCAATATCGTGACCTATGAATGGACCGAATATCGCGAGCGCGGCAAGCAAGCCGACCGCAAGGGTCCGTTCATGATCGGTTGGACCGGCGACAATGGTGATCCGGACAACTTCTTCGCAACCCTCTTCTCGTGCTCGGCCATTGGCGTCTCGAACTATTCGAGCTGGTGCAATGACGACTTTGAGGCTGCGATCCAGGCTGCCAAGACCACCAACGACCAGGAAGAGCGCATCAAGCTCTACACCACCGCTCAGGAAATCTTCAAAGCTGAAGAACCGGCGCTGACCATCGCGCACTCCAAGGTCTTCATGCCGATGAACAAGCGCGTGCTCAACTACACCCTGAGCCCGCTCGGCACCCACAGCTTCAGATATGTGGACGTTGCCGAATAAGGCTTAACGCCTCAAGCAAACAGGAGCCTCGATCCGGCTAAAACCGGAGCGGGGCTCCACTTTTAAGAGCAAGAGCTGAGCCAGGCAGGCCGATAATGGTCGCCTCAAGGCGCAGCCGAAACAGGAAACGGGACCAAGCCAGCCCGCCGCAGCACGCGGTGGGCAGGCACCCCAAGGGCAAGGCCCAACATGCTGAACTATATCCTGCGCCGCGTTGCGCTTCTGGTGCCGACCATTATCGGCATTTCCATCTGCGCTTTCGCCTTCGTCCGCGTGCTGCCAGGCGATCCGATCCTCGCCATGGCTGGCCAACACGGCGTCACGCCCGAGCGCTACGAAATCCTGCGCGAGCAGTTCGGCTACAACCTGCCGATCTGGCAGCAATATCTCAATTATCTTTGGAGCGTGATGCAGGGCGATTTCGGCATTTCGCTCGCAACCAAGCGCCCGGTTCTCACCGAATTCATGACGCTCTTCCCGGCAACGATCGAACTGGCGCTTGTCGCCATGTTCCTTGCCGTGATCATCGGCATTCCCGCCGGCATCTTTGCGGCGGTCAAGCGCGGCTCGTGGTTCGACCAGTTCACCATGGGCGTGGCACTGACCGGCTATTCCATGCCGATCTTCTGGTGGGGGCTGCTGCTCATCATC
>CAJYKO010000483.1 GCA_913775215.1 uncultured Devosia sp.
CGATGGACCACTCAGAAGGGGGCAGCTCATTCAGGGGTTGTTGGCATCGGCGATCACTCGATCGTAAACGGCGCCTATGAAGGCACCATGTCCTTCCACGCGCAGGCCAATGCCCCATTGATTGATCGGACCGGGATACGCTTGGAGGGAAGCGGACAACATAGCGTCCGGAGCATTACCCGAAAATGTGAAAAGCAGGTGCCGGACGCTCTGAGGTGGAATACCGTGCTTGAGCAGCGCGTCATCGATCGCATCGGCTAGGGGCAGATTGTTGAGCTCAAGCAAGCGCGCGGAAATGAAATGCAGCGCGTGCGCCGAGGGCAGCCCTCCATCCTTGTCCAGCCCGGCACGGGCTTCGGCCAGCACCTGGGTGGTCAACGCCGAACGGCTCTTAGCCTCTGTCTTGAGAAACTGAAGGTGTTGGGATTGGGGGTCTTGGAGGATGCCGATCACGTCATCGCCCCGCATCGCCATGTTGCGATGGTCTTTCCAGCGCAGACGCTTGATCGGTGCGCGGTAACCACCGCTATGGGCGTCGATCCATTCTGTCGCGTAAATCTCACCGAGGTCGCCAGACCGGATTTGCTTGGTGGTCGGGAGCTTGCTCTCAATCAACGCGGCCGCGGCTGGCTTGCCAAGCCGAGTGAGTGCGCGCGCAGCCTGCTCTTCGGATGCATAGTGCCCGGGCACTATGGCTGCGGTCGCCTGGATGCCGACTGCGAGATGTGCAGTTTGGCCAGTCATGACCCGGCGGAGATGGCTTCCTACCGGCTCATCGACCGAAATGCACCAATCATCGAACTGCGCCATCCTCGTTCCTCCCTGTCATTGAGGAAAAAGGTCGCGGACGCGAATGAACGGCGAACCAGTTTCGGCGGCACGACGGACTTTGCGTTCAAGAACGTGATTGAGGGGTATCTCCCGATCGAGCATCTCATAAAGGTCGAGGCCGTCCATGCAGATGACCCGCTTGCCGCGTCCGAAGGCGGCGAGGCCGGCTTCGGTGAAGCCGCTGTTGCTGACGAAGAGGCCCCGAGTCCACGCCGCCTTCTGCTCGATCTTGCCATGGAATGTGTGCAACTCGGCGACACCCATCGGCTGACCGTGCCATTTGGCTTCAAGCAGGTAAATTTCACTTGCAAGCTGGAAGCTGCCGTCGATCTGCTCGCCGCGCAACCGGAAGGGTTCCTGGGCTGCCAGGCCAGACGCGTCGAACAGGCCTTTGAGAAAGCCCTCGAATGCATAGCCGCGTGCATGCGGCGCCAAAGCCGTGACCGCCAGCAGCTCCGATTTGATCTTGGCGATCTCCTCGCGGTCAACAGGAACCGACCGCGGGCCCGAGGTGCCGCGCGTCGGCTCCGGGCCGCGCGAGAGGCGGGTGATCAAGCTTTGGTAGCGTGTCTCAGCATTAGGGACAGAGTCAGCGCTGCCGGAGCGAAGCAGATACTCGCTGCGATGCTCCCATAGCGCCTCCAAGACACGCACGGCAGTAGCGTCATCGCAGGTCTGGAGGAAATAGCGAAGGCGTTTGCCCTTCGAACTACCATTGACCGCATATTTCGGATCGTCGATGTCGGCTTTGAGCTCTGAGGCGCAGAAGTCCGCAAAGCTGGAGTCCGAGAAATCGAGCACAAAGCCCGCCCCCGGACGAAGCTAACGAGGTCGTCAATAAGACGCAGGTCTATTGATCGAAGCGAACTGATATCTCCCCTCCCCGTCAAACAGCATTGCTTTAGCTGTTTATTGTTTGCTGAACTGCGGCGAGTTTGGCAAGTATGCTATCGAAGGACGGCGGCTTTTGGTCAAACATCATCGGCGCCATCGCCCGGTAGTCGGCTCGCAAATCTTTGACGCGCGCATCGTCCGGGAGAAGGCGGAGCGTGCCCGGCCGTGCCGTTTCGTAACTGGCCCAACCGGAGCGGAAAAACGTGGCTTTGTGCTGCGTCACCTGAGCCAAGAGATCGAAATCGGTAACGGCGGCTTGGCCTTCTTCCGTATCGAGGAGCATGGCCAGGTCGTAATAATGCCGCGAGAAATACTGCGGGGTCTCAGCCTCCGCAGGGCGATGCGCTTCAGCATGGAGCGCGGTCGCCTTTTCCCAGAAAGTGCGCCGAGCTGACAGCACGGTCACGCTGGTGTCAGGATCGGCAAAAAAGTCGGGATAGTCGTCCGCCGCGTATGGGCGGATGATCTTCTTTTCGGTCGGCCAGGGATCGCCGCGCGCGCCCAGTTCAAATTTAACCCGCGGGGTGATGTAGGCCATGGCGTCGTACTCGGCGGCGGGCAGAGCGGTCGGATAGTAGAAGTTGACCGTCTGCGCATCGTTGCGGTCTATAGCCAGTGACCACTCGCCGTCAGACGGCTCGCCGAGTTGCTCGACGATCGCGGCACGAAGCGCCGGTAGAAGTTTCTCGGCTATGTGTCGCTCAACATCGTCGACGAGATCCTCAATCAGGCGGGCAGCTTGTTTCCTGCTGATCCCTTCCCTTTCGGGGTCTCGTTCGCCAGCGTACCCGAGTTCGGCCCGGTCGAAAGAGAGGTCGATGTCCTCGGAAAAGCGGCGGATAGCGTTGAACGCCTTAGAGAGCGACGTCCCACCTTTGAAGACCAAGCTGGCAGTGGTGCCTTTGGACAGACCGAACAAGCGCCTCAGACTCCAGCAGACCCAGAAGTCCTTTTCGATGATCGTATCGGCGATGCCGCGAATAGCACCGGTCTCTCCAAAGAGAGCCGCGCGGTCATCAGTGGGAAGGAGCGCAACCTTATCCATTGATGTCCGCCGTCGAGGCGTTGGCGATCAAGACGAGGGTCGGACGCATCCAAGCTGGGGCTTGAACGGCAGTCGAGGCCAACATCTTCTTGTCATTGGCCGAAAGCCGCTGCGCGGCAACCTGCGCGACGTCGGCCGCGCGAACGCGGCCGACATGGCGAAGGGCCTGAACCACCGTGCCAGCAGGGCTCCCCGGTGCAATGAGATGCTTAGGTGACGCGTGGCGAAGATCAACAACGCGCTTGCCCAGCACGACGCGTCGCGAGGGACCATCGGTCAAGTAAGTGCTTTGGGCAGGAACCTGTGTCGAGAGGCCAAGCGCATTCGCTGCCCGCGCGCCAGCAATCTGCACCTGCGAGCCGCTCTCACGGGCCAGCGCCTTAGCAACGTCATCGGGAGCCGGCGAGAGCGCACCGAGTTTCGGGTGCAGCTTGGGAAAGTCATACAAGCCGCGCGCGAGGCGGCGAAGCTGGCCGATTTTGACCAGCCGAGAAAGAGCCTGGTCGACGGACGAGCGAGTGGCGGCAGCAAGGAAGTCACTTGGCGTGAAGACGCTGCCGCGTCCGCTTGCACGAACATGCGTCATAATACGATCGGGAACGGACACAACCGGGGTTTTCATGTGTCAGAAAATACGCTATCTTTTTCCTACATTCAAGAGGCAGCTCCAGGGCTTTATGGGAGCGGACGACGGCTCCTCCTGTTTACCAAACGCATAGGATACTAGAGGACAGTAAAGAGCGGAGAACTTGGCGCAAATGAACAAAGTTCAAGTCAAAAATCTTCGACTCTTGCGCTATTGCAAGTTGGAACCTGAAGGTTGCGCTTCTTTAACTTCCGGCAGGAACACAAGGGGCGATGGGCGGCATTTTCCATTCGCCAGGCCGCGCTACCATGCTATATCACTTGCCAGAGCGCACCAGACCGGCCCATTTGCCGCCGATGACTCTCCGATACATTCAGTTGCTTACAACGGCCGTAAGATGAATTGTTGCGGGCATGAGCCCAAGCGCGCACAAAACAGAGGCGGTAGTGACGCAAGGCGAGCGCGAAGAGCTGCTCGAAGCAATGCTCGTCGATGCGCCGGAGCTGACCTTCACATCGCGCGGCGATCCCGACCCTCGACTCATCCAGCTCGCCCGTCTGCTCGGCAGGCAAATGGCGCGCGAAACCTTTGCGGCGCAGACCAACATTATTTCCAGACGGGGCTCGAACGGCTCCTGACCACGGGAGACGTTTGATGAAAGTCGCCATCTACGCGCGCTATTCCTCGGACAACCAGCGTGACGCCTCGATCGCCGATCAACTCCGCATCTGCCGCACACACGCCGAGAAGCAAGGTTGGCAGATCGTCGAGGAATATACCGACCATGCCATCTCCGGTGCATCGCTTCTCCGTCCTGGCATCCAGGCGCTGATCGCCGACGCCACGCGCGGCCGGTTTCAGATCGTGCTGGCAGAGGCGATGGACCGCCTGTCGCGCGATCAGCAGGACATTGCTGGCCTCTACAAGCGCATGAGCTATTCCGACGTGAAGATCGTCACGCTGTCGGAGGGTGAGGTCTCGCATCTGCATGTCGGGCTGAAGGGCACGATGAACGCGCTGTTTTTGCAGGACCTTGCGGACAAGACGCGCCGCGGCCAGCGCGGGCGCGTCGAGGCGGGCAAATCGGGCGGCGGCAATTCCTACGGCTATGACGTGGTGAAGAAGTTGGACGGCAATGGCGAACCCATCCGCGGTGATCGGACGATCAACGAGGTCCAAGCCAATGTGGTGCGGCGGATCTTCCGGGACTATGCCGCGGGCAAGTCTGCCAAGACCATCGCCTTCACGCTCAACAAGGAAGGCGTCCCCTCCCCTTCCGGGGGTGACTGGGGGTTCAGCACGATCAACGGCAACCCGAAGCGGGGCACCGGCATCCTCAACAACGAAATGTATGTCGGCAAGCTGGTGTGGAACCGCCAACGCTTCGTAAAGGACCCCGACACAGGCAAGCGCCAGGCACGGCCGAACCCGGAATCGGAATGGGTCATCCAGGAGGCACCTGAGCTACGAATCATAGAGGGCGACCTGTGGCAGGCGGTGAAGGCGCGTCAGGCCAGAAACACGATTGATCGAGACGACAAGGGCGAACCCAGCGTCGCACTGATCAACACGCGCCGGCGCCCCAAATATCTCTTTTCGGGGCTGACCAAG
>CAJYKO010000484.1 GCA_913775215.1 uncultured Devosia sp.
TGCGATGCGCCGCATTTCGGCTTTGCCGGGCACAAGGGCTATGGCACCGCTGCCCACCTCAAGGCATTGAATTTGCACGGCCCCTGCCGTCACCACCGCTCGGCTTTTGCCCCGGTAGCGGCGCTTCTCGTCACCGAAACCGTGGTTTCGGTCCAGGGTTAACCCCTCGCTAACCCCTTGCGAACGCTCCATTAACCCTGACAAAGTACAAAGGCAGGGTTAGTACTGCGTTAGGGATAGTTGCATGTTGCGTACCGCGCGTACGGCCCAGTTGGCCGATGCGGAGGAGGCTTCCCGCCTTCCGATCGACACCATTCTCGTGGGCGATTGCATCGACCACATGAATGCCTTGCCGGCCGGCTCCGTCGATCTCATCTTCGCCGATCCGCCTTATAACCTGCAGCTGGCTGAGGGCCTTACGCGCCCCGACCAGTCGAAGGTCGATGCGGTCGACGATGACTGGGACAAGTTCGATTCTTTTGCCCATTACGATGCCTTCACCCGCAATTGGCTGAAGGCGGCGCGCCGGGTCCTCAAGCCCGATGGCGCTATCTGGGTCATCGGCTCTTATCACAATATCTTCCGCGTCGGCACGGCGCTCCAGGATCTCGATTTCTGGATGCTCAATGACGTTATCTGGCGCAAGGCCAACCCGATGCCCAACTTCCGGGGCACGCGGTTCACCAATGCCCACGAAACGCTGATCTGGGCTTCGAAGAGCCAGAAGAGCCGCGTGACCTTCAATTATGAAGCCATGAAGCTGGCCAATGACGACACGCAGATGCGGTCCGATTGGCTCTTTCCGATCTGCACCGGCGCCGAACGTCTCAAGGACGAAGACGACGGCAAGGTCCATCCGACCCAGAAGCCGGAAGCCCTTCTGTTCCGCATTCTCAATGCGACGACCAAGCCCGGCGATATCGTGCTCGACCCATTTTTCGGCACCGGCACGACTGGCGCCGTCGCACGAAAGCTTGGCCGCCACTTCATCGGCATCGAGCGCGAAGAAACCTATGTCGCTGCTGCCCGCAGCCGTATTGCTTCGATCCGCCCTGCGGTGTTCGATGCACTGCAGTCGGTCACGCCCAAGCGCAAGGAGCCGCGCATTCCGTTCGGCTCGCTGATTGAGCAAGGGTTGATCGAACCAGGTGCGCAACTTTTCGACTTAACGAAACGTTACTCTGCCATGGTTCGTGCAGACGGCTCACTCGTCTCAGGTCCGCACCAGGGGTCGATTCACAAGGTCGGCGCATTGGTTCAGGGCGCTGAGGCATGCAACGGGTGGACCTTCTGGCACCACGACTTTCTTGGCGTAACCGAGCCCATCGATGTCCTCCGGGCAAGCGTGCGCCAAAAACTTGATTTGCTTTCTGCCTGATCCTGACCTCCAATCACTCAGGCTCTAAAACTGGCCGCTGGTTTGCCCCAGCGGCCTTTTTGTTTTAGGAATTCAGTCTGCCAGACCATGGCAATGCCAAAGCCGTGGCGAAACATTTTCGCCCCCGTTGACGTTGCTGCGTCAGTTTGGTGAGGGCGTCCCCATGTGGTCACTGCTTCAGATTTTCAACGCGCTCGTGCCCAAGGATGCTGGCTCAAAAAAGCTCGCCCGCGACCTCCCCTATGGCAGCGCACCCCGGCAAAAGCTCGACATCTATGCCCCGCACGCTTCTGGCGGCCCGCTGCCCGTCGTCTTCTTCATCTATGGCGGCTCCTGGATGGATGGTGACCGGCACAATTATGACTTTGCCGGCCGCGCGCTCGCAGCCCTTGGCTATGTAACAGTCATCGCAGACTATCGCCTCTTGCCCGAAGTCGAATATCCGACCTTTCTCGACGATTGCTTTCTGGCGCTGCAATGGACCAACGACCATATCGCCCAATATGGCGGCGACCGCAATTACATCGCCCTCATGGGCCATTCCGCCGGCGCCTATAATGCCACCATGCTCGCCTTGCACCCTGACTATCTCGCCGGGTCGGGCTTCTCCCAAAATATCCAATGCGTCGTCGGCCTCTCCGGGCCCTACGACTTCTTTCCCTTCGACGGCAAAATCACCATACGCACCTTCGGCGCCGTCCCCCACCCGCGCAGCACCCAGCCCCTCGAACACGTCACTAAAGCCGCCCCTCCGATGTTCCTCGGCACGGGCGACAAGGACGGCCTTGTCTATCCGCGCAACACCGTCGCCCTATCCCAGCGCCTCCGCGCCTCTGGCGTCCTGGTCGAGGAAAAGCATTATGCCGCGCTCGGCCATCCCAACACCCTCCTCGCCCTGAGCCGCCCTTTCCGCCACACCGCCCCCGTCCTCAAGGACGTCGCCACCTTCCTCGAACGCTATCTGGCGCGGCAAAAAGCAGGCGCAGTTGCGGAGCTCTCCTGACCAAGCCGGCTTGACGAGTTTTCTGCAGCTAGCTCATTTATCTCAACAATCGGCATAAGCTTGACCGATGTCGAGCGGACAGTCTAGCTGACGGCTCAACTCGGTGGCAAATCCGTTCAGTCCGTCGGTTTTCGGATCCTCCGCCAGGAACAACGACTGGCCCCTAGGGTTCGGCGCAGCGCTGTCGCAGATGGCGTGCAGCGATGATCCGCCTGGTCCTTTGGCGGGCGTCAGGCGCATCACCTCGAGGCGCCGAACGCGTCTACGCGGGATGACGAAGAGATGGCTCGAAACCAGAACCAGCGCCTTCCCATCCCCGGAAAGCCTGAGGCCCGTTTCCATCTGTGTCCCGGCCTCAAGCCGCCGAACATATTCTAGATCATTCTCATGCGGCGCGCTCGATTGCGGCGGATTGCCTCGCGTCGGCAAGGCGCGCAGCATGGTGCTAGTCTCAACCCAACGGCGCTCGTCCGCGGTGAGCGCAAGACAAAAGCCGGTCTCGACGTGCACATGACACGCGAAGCGCAAACGCGGGTTCCTCTCATGCGCGGGATTGTTGAGCCCGTGGCTTTGCAGATGCGGCGGCCATGCCGTCAGCGTGATTCCGGCCATGTCGCATCGCCACTCCGCAACCATGGTGTTCCAGCGCTGACCAATCGGCGCGGGCCCCAGGCTTTCAGCGATGTACACCGCCGTTCGCCGCAAATTGACTTCCGCATCATCCCCAAACCAGACGAGCCCGGAAAATTGGCTGATCGGAAACTGCGGCGGAATGTTATCATGCACATAGGCAGTCCAGCCCCGCATGGACCCCGGCAATTCCTTGGCATCGGGCAAGAGCAGCGTCGGCCAGCCATAAATCGGGTCCGGCCCAACGCCATATCGCGCTTCAACTGCAAAGCGCGGCTCGTTGATCGGCAAGCCCCACTTATCCAAAAGCTTGGTAATCACATTGCCGCCGTCGCGCACCTGAAACTCTCGTGCCTCCGGCCCATCAGGCCAGGGCGCAGGCTTCGGCTTGGACCCAAACAAATCCCGCAAAAACCCCATGCTCATCTTGCCTCAAGCCGGCAAAGCGGCGGCCTTGGTCGGCCTTTTTCCGTTGCACTCACGCCTTCATACCAGCCGGCGCCCATGGCAATGAACCGCACTTCGGCGAACAGCCATGCATTGGTGTTCTTGCCCTTAGTCCGCTCAGCCACGCGGTCCATAAAGATATAGCTTGGCGCTTCGTCGCTTTCGCAAGAGACACCCTCAGCGTCTTCTCGGATCAGTTGATCGAGATACCGGTCGCGCAAATCCAGGCTTGCCCGGATTTCCTCGATATTGGGAACATTCGCACAGTCCCCGGTCAGCACCTGGATACCCGGAGGGGTACTGAGCGCGGTATCCCTATAGAATGCGAGATTGCCGTTGCCGAGGTTCTCCGCCAGAAACTGCAGATATTCGCGGTTGGCCATATCGGTGTCCCAACCGCGCGTCGCCTGCACACGCTCCGCCAGCCCCGGCCCCTCCAGAAAGCACCCAATATCGCCGAATTCGGCATAGGCATCGATGGCCGAGGTCGCAGCCTTCACCTCCGGGTCGCTCATCCCGATACGGCTTTTCACCCCTGGCGGCCGAATGGTGCAAAGTCTTGGCGGCAAGACCACCCAGTCGCCCGTCCGCACCACATCTGCATCGCCCTCGGCCTCCGCCAGAACTGCCTCGATCGCCCCAGATGGAATGCCTTCCTTCGCAGCCAATGCCAATGTCCCCGGCCCGATGGCACAACCCTGTCCCACCAGAAAATCCTCGACCTCCCCCGCCCAAACCACACCGCTTCCGCCAAGACTGGCGCCAAGCAAAACAGCAGCTAAAAAGAGCGGAACCCTCATCCAGCATTTCCCCAATTGCAAATCTCCCCGCTTATGCCCGCCCACATGCGGCTATATTTCGACCAGCAAACGAAAAAGCGGGCAATTTGCGGTCACACTCCATCGTGGAAATGATCAGCGCCGCCTGCATCTCACCCGCACGAGCCGCCTTGCCATCGCCATGATTGAATGTCATAAGTGATCTCATACGTTTTCAGCCTAAGTCGGCTGCCTCTGCCGGTCATTTCCGGTCTTGCGCTCTGATCCACTTGCGAACGTTTTACACCCCATTGGCATGTCGCCCCGGGGAAACCGCTCGTTTCGCTTCGGCTCAGAGCTACCAGGATGATTTAAATGGCCCGCATCAACGGCACCGTAAAGTTCTTCAACGCCACCAAGGGTTTCGGCTTCATCACGCCGGAAACCGGCGGCAAGGACCACTTCGTTCACATTTCGGCTGTTCAGCGCTCGGGCGTTGATGGCCTCTATGAAAACGACAAGGTCAGCTACGAAATCGAAACCGGCCGTGACGGTCGTGAATCGGCTGTCAATCTGCAGCTCGCTCAGTAAGCTTGCGTTGACTGCTCTTGGAGAGGCCACCATAACGGCGCCCTCTCCAAGAGCAGTCAACGCAAGCTT
>CAJYKO010000485.1 GCA_913775215.1 uncultured Devosia sp.
ATGCGAGTGGGACGGTGGGGGAGGGTCAGCATAGGCAAACCCCCACCCAACCTCCCCCTGCCAGGGGGAGGAGCGGGCTGGTGCTTGAAAGTAAATGTTGCCCCAAAATGCGTACCGTCCCTCCCCCTGGCAGGGGGAGGTTAGGTGGGGGTGCTTTTTGCACTACTGCACCGCCGCCAGCATCTCGTCGATCCACTCTGACGAATGCGCCAGGATATCCTCGTCGCTGAGACGCAGGGTCTTTTCCGGCTGCGGCAAGCTGGAAAAGGCCGGGTTGAGATCAGCCCCAAGATCGACCACTGGGAACATCCAATTGGTCGTCGGGATGATCTTCTGACCTTCGGGCGAAGCGAACCATTCGAGGAACTGCTTGGCGAGATCCTGATGCTTGGACGACTTCAAAATTCCGGCGACTTCGATCTGCGGATAATGCCCTTCTTCGAACAGCGCCGCTTTGATCGTGTCGTCGTTTTCTTCGATGATGTGGTAGGCGGGCGAGGTCGTATAGGAGAGCGCCATGTCGGCTTCGCCATCGAGGAAGAGCGAATAGCTTTCGCTCCATTCGCGCGTCACCGTGAGAATATGGGGCTTGAGACCGGCCCAGATTTCCGGCGCGCGGTCGCCATAGGCGGCCTTGATCCAGAGAACGAGGCCAAGGCCCGGCGTTGCCGAACGCGGGTCCTGGATGGCGATCTTGAAGTCGTCCCGCATGGCAATGAGCTCTTCAAAGCTCTTGGGCGGCGTCGCCGTGCGGTCGGCGTCATACATGAAGGCGAAATGCGAATAGTCGAACGGCACGAATTGCGCATCCGTCCAGGCTTCGGGCAGATCGAGCTTGTCGAGCGTCAGTCCATGATCGGCAAAGAGCCCGGTGGCGCGGGCTTCGCCGGCAATGGCAGTGTCGAGCCCGACGATCAGGTCGGCTTCGGTGGTTGCGCCTTCGAGCTGCACGCGGCGGAGCGTGCCAATGGACGAATCCGCGGCGACCCAATTGAGCTTGCAGCCGCAGACGGGTTCGAAGGCCGCGGAAAGTTGTGGGCCAGGACCCCATTCGGCCGCAAAGCCATCATAGGTGTAGATGGTGAGCGTGGGTACATCCTGCGCGTGGGCAGAAGCAGCAGACAATCCAAAAAGGACCGCAAGCGCGAGGCAAGTGGACTTGACCATCGGGTCATCCCTTCAACGGTTGCGGCCATGGGAGAAGGGATAAGTCAATGGAGAGGACACGAAAAGGCGCCCTTGCCATCTCGAACTTCCTCCGCCAGCATGACCTGGTTCAGGTTCTATGGGTAACTCTCAGCTCCGGACATGATCCGGAACACCCCAGCGAGACGGCTTGGACCATATTGAGAGAATTGTGACAGTGCAAGTGACTTCAGGAAGCGGCGCAGGCGCAGTGCCGCTGGTTTTCGGGCGCCCCATGGCCATTGTCGGCGGCGGCGCCGTCGATATAGCGCTTTTGCAGGATCTGGCCGCGCGCGGCATTGCGCTGGTCGGTGCCGATGGCGGGGGCGACGCGATCGGCGCGGCAGGCCTGACGCCCGATGCGATCATCGGCGATCTCGATTCCCTATCCGATCGGGCCGGGTGGGAGCAGCGCACGCGCGTCATTCATATCCCCGAACAGATCACCACCGATTTCCAGAAAGCCCTCTATTCCACCAGTGCCCCTGTGACTCTCGCCCTCGGGATGACCGGCAAACGCCTCGACCATACGCTCGCCGCGCTCAGCGCCGTCTTGCAATATGCGCCCATGCGAAGATTGCTGTTGGTCGACGAAACCGATGTCGCGTTCGCCGTGACCGGCTGCATCGCTTTTGACGCGGCGCCCAAAGAGCGGGTGTCGATCCACCCGCTGGTGCCGATCCAGTTCCGCCGCTCGACCGGGCTATTTTATCCCATGGATGGGCTCATGCTCGAGCCGGGTGGCCTCATTGGTACCTCAAATGAGGGGACAGGTGGCGAAGTTGTCGTCGAGCCCGAAGACGACACGCCCTGGCTTCTTATTCTCGGCAAGGAGCGGCTCTGGGACCTGATCGAAGAGGCGCGGAAGAATGCGTAGACGGAGCGTTATTGCAGGTCTTGCCGCCGCTCCGCTTCTGACAGGCAGAGGATTTGCTATGAGCAGTTTTACGCAAACCATCGCGGCTTCGCTGCCGCCCGGCATGGAGCTACCCCAAGCTTTCGTCACCACGATCGACTGGCTCGACGCCAATAATTTCGTTCGCGATGGCAGCATGGCCTTTGTCAAACCGGCCGACGCCCAGCTCACCAGCGAAACCGGCTTCAAGCCCGTCGATCCCGGCCATGTCGAGGCTTGGCTTGGTACGGAAGACAAAGCTTTTGCCGAGCGCCTCGCGCCCATCATCCCAACCGGCGGCGAAGGCTCCTATGCTGCGCTCTGGCGCCGCGACGATGGTGGTCTTTCCATCGTCCACATGGGGTCAGGCTCCGGCTCGGTGCTGATGGCAACGCTGACCGACAATCCCGTCGATATGCTGCGCCTGATGGCGATCGGCTATGGCGAACTATGCTGGCCGGAATATTTTGGGATTACGCCCGAAGAAGAGCATGCCAATCTCGTGGCCGCCGTCGGCGCAGAAAACGTGCCACCCTATAGCCCACCCACCCAATTCCGGCATTTTATCAGCAAGACGTTCGACGTGACCATCCCGCGAACCGCTTCGGAAATTCTCGGCGATCTCGAGAATGCGCCGCCGGACGATCCGTTCACCCTCTGGTTGGCGTCCATTCCTGAAAACTAAAAAGGCGGGCACTTGGCCCGCCTTCGTCATCTCATGATGTCGTCAATCAGTGCGGACGAGCCGCTTCCTTGACCGCTTCCTGCACCTTTTCAAAGGCGCGGACTTCGATCTGGCGGATGCGCTCGCGGCTGACGTCATATTGCTGCGCCAGCTCTTCGAGCGTCGACGGATTGTCCTGCAGGCGACGGGCCTGGAAGATGGCGCGTTCGCGTTCGTTGAGTACATCCATGGCCTGGGTGAGGAGGCCCATGCGCTCGTCGAATTCCTGGGTTTCCCCGAGGCTGGTTTCCTGATCCGGCGTATCATCGACCAGCCAGTCTTGCCACTCGGACGAGCCTTCGTCAGCGCGCATCGGCGAGTTGAGCGAGGCGTCGCCCGAAAGACGAGCATTCATCGACACAACGTCTTCCTCGGTCACCTTAAGGGTCGTTGCGATCTGCTTGATCTGGTCGGGATGGAGGCTCCCTTCTTCAAGCGCCGCGATCTGTCCCTTCACCTTCCTGAGGTTGAAGAATAGCCGCTTCTGCGCAGCAGTCGTGCCGATCTTGACGAGGCTCC
>CAJYKO010000486.1 GCA_913775215.1 uncultured Devosia sp.
GTCTGACTCCGCGGTCTCGATCAGCCTGACCCGAAGGCGGGTCGGCACATGGCGCTCGATCTTGAGGACCTCCACCTCCAGACGCCGCTGTGTTGGACTGGCGTCGATGATTTCGTCAGGATCGTTGGGCAACTGGATGGAGACTATGTCGCCCTCCGCAGGCAGTGCGCCGGCCTCGACGATCAGCAAGCCAGCCAGGGTTTCCACCTCACCTCTCGGCAGGGCCCGGTTGAGGAGCCGCTCGACCTCGTCGAGATGCACATCACCGTCCATGATCCAGACACTGGGGGCCTCGTGCACTACGACAGCTTCGATCCCTGAATCGTGCTCGTCGGTGATCTCGCCAACGATCTCCATGGCGATGTCTTCCACGGTGAGCATGCCGGCGAAGCCGCCATACTCGTCGATGACACAGGCCAGCTGCTCGCCCTTTTCCAGCAGCTCCTGCAGCGCGGCGGGTAAGCGCATGAGGCTCGACACGACCAAAGCCGGGCGCATAATGGAAATGACTTGTTTGTCGAGCGAAGTCTCATCGAGTTGCGTCAGCAGGTCGGACAGGTGAACCACCCCCAGCGGGGCCTCATCCTCACCGATCACGGGATATCGCGTATGCCCATGCGACATCAGCTGGCGCATTTCGCGGATCGTCGTTTCGGGTCCAATCCAATCAACCTGGGAGCGCGGCACCATGGCATGAGCCACGTCCTGCTCGGGAAAGTCGATGATGCGCTCCATCATATGGGAGAGTTCGACAGGCAAGTCGCCGCTTTCGCGTGAGTCGGAGATGATGCGCGGCAGGTCCTCGGCGGAAGCCGAAACGTCCAGATCGTGCACGGGCTCGATGCGCAGCAGGCGCAGAAACATGTTGGCCGATATGTCGAAAAAACTGATAAACCAACCCATGACCTTCAGATAGATAAGGGTCGAACCCGCCAGGGCACGGGCTAGCGGCTCCGGGCTCGCGATGGCCAAGTTCTTGGGATAGAGCTCGCCAAAGACCATCTGCACCACAGTGGCAAAGACCAAGGCCAGCACGGTGCCTGTCGCGATGCCCACTTCAGCGGGTATGCCTACCCCGCCCAGCAGCTTGCCGAGAGCCACACCGACAAGAGGTTCGGCGACATAGCCGACCATGAGCCCAGTCACCGTGATGCCGAGTTGAGCGCCCGAGAGCATGAAGCTGGTGCGGTTGGTGACGGACAAGGCGCGCTTGGCGGCGACATCGCCGCTTGCCGCCTGCGCCGCAAGACGGGTGCGATCGACGGCCATATAGGCAAATTCCTGGGCGACGAAATAACCGTTTGCGGCAATGATGGCCAGGATGACCAGAACACCCAGCAGGAGAGTGAAAATCGGCTCGAACATAAGGGTTTCTTAGATGGAGAAGATGGCGGTGAAGGCTAGCCAGGCCGCATAGGCGAAGGCTGCAACGACACTGGAGACGATGACGACCGAGGCAAGAGCGGTCAGCGTGCCTATGAGAATCCAGATGCCGTCGCGCTCGATCAGCCCCAGAGCGAAGATGCAGATTGCGATGGCCGGCAGCATGTTGCCGAGCGGAATGGGCAGGAAGAGGATGATAGCCAGCAGCAGCACCATGGCGCCGACTAGGTATTCTGCGGGCGGCTTCGTCAGGATTTTGAGGCGTGGGCGCATGAGCCTTTCGGCCTTGCCTAGCCAAGGTCCTACCTTGACGACCACCTTTTCGAAATCGGTTCGGGCAAAGGAACGGTCCGAGATGATGCGCGGCAGCCAGGGCCGCCGGCCAAGCATGAGCTGAGCGGCCAGAAAGATCAGCGGCGCCCCGAGCACGCCCGAAACGCCCGGCGGCACGGGAATGGTATTGGGCACCGCAAAGATGAACAGCATCGCTGCAATGGCGCGATGGTCTAGTTCGGCGAGCAGATCGCGAATGAAAATGCGGTCGCGGCCCGGTTTGGAAGCGATGCGTAGCAGTGTGGCCGAGAGGCGATGATCGTCCCGTGACGGCACAACGCCCTCGGCGAGACTTCGGTTGAGTTCGGGCATGGGCGCCTAGAACCTTGTTACGGCAGCGCCGCCAAGCTGGCCAAAAATTATAGCCATGGGATACCTCCGCTCAATCAAGCGTCGCGGCAAGGCCGCGCGCTGCCGTCAAGATGTCGCCCGGGCTGGTCTTGCCGACAAGGACATAGGCGATCTCGTCCATTTGCCAGTGTGCAAAGGTGGTATCGCCATTCTGCGCCGTCGTCGGTGGGATCGTGACGGAGTCACCCGGCCGCGCCGCGAAGATTGAGGCGCGGCCGATACTGCCGGCATCGAGCGCCATCTCGACGCTCGGGCCGAAGCGGGAGGGATAGACCTGCACATCGGTCACGACCCAATCGACCGGCAGTGTTGGCATGACGATGGCCGTCGCCGACAGGAGCTCGTCACGATCATATTCTGGCGCCTCGAGCTGTGACACCATCACAGCGCGAACCTGGCTGACGGCATGGGCCTGGAGCGCTGCCTCGATATAATCGGGCACTTCGGGCCGGGACAGGGAAGCGGTCAACGTGCCACCGCCCACTGCGCCGACGGCGATCAGGACACAGGCCGATAAGCCTGGACGCAGCTTCAAGAAGAGGCTGCGCCGGGCCATGGCGCGCGGTAGGCGCCGAGCCAGATTGTCGGTCCTGGCGCTGGGCGCCTCATCGGCGTCCGTCGCAGTCAGACGCAACTCATG
>CAJYKO010000487.1 GCA_913775215.1 uncultured Devosia sp.
GGTGATGGCAGCTTCGAGCGCTGCGGCATCCTCAAGCATGGCTTCGACAAAGGAAAAGCTGTTGGATTTCTGCAAGAGCGCCAAGCGAGCGCGCTTTAGCGCGACGTCGTAATATTGCGTCATGCCATCGAGACCGAGCACGATGTGCCCATCCGCAAGGAGCCGCCGTGTCAGGTGATAGCCGATGAAACCGGCCGTGCCCGTAATGAATATCTTCATTTATCCCCTCCGCCTTTGTTCAGCCAGACTTAGGCAAAAAGCCTGAAGAGCCCGTTATCTGCGCGTCCTTCGCTGCCCTCCCTAGGGCACTCTGCTCCCGTCGAACCTTTCCGGCCCTAGACTGCCGCATCACTTCAGCGGAGCCAATCATGGCCGATATTTTCTCCTCACACAGTCTCGATCTTTCCGCGCCCGCAACTGGAGCCTTTGCCGTTACGCCGAGCGACGCGACCATTTTCGACCAACCGACGCGCGCCGTCTATGTCGGCGCAGCCGGCATGCTGGCGGTGGAAATGCTTTCGGGCGGTTCGGTGGTCTTTGAGGGCCTTCCTGCAGGCGCTATCCTGCCAATCCGCGCACGTCGCATTCTTGCCGCCAGCACTGCCAGCTTCCTTGTCGGGCTCTATTGATGCTCGGCGGGAATGGCCTCGGCCTCAGATCATCGTCCAATCTCCAGGCGACAGCCGGTCCCTGGCTCGATGCGGATTTCATTGCCGGCAAATATGGCTTTGCCGGTCGCAGCTTTTCAGATCAAGCCCAATTCCGGTCAGCGGTTGGCGGCACGATTGCCCCGACCGGCCATCTCTTTCTCGGGCCCTATATCGCCCCCGAGGCTTCCGAACTTCTGCCCGATGGGGCTTTCGCCGCGGGGAACATCAGCGATTGGACTGGCGTGGGCAGTGCCATCGCACTTGCCTCGGGCGCCCTTCGCGTCACTGGAGCCGGGGGTAGCGGATCGGGCGCCTATCGCACGATCGCCAGCCTCATCGACACCGCTGGCCGAGCCTACCAACTCGCTGGGCAGGTCTGGCGTGGCACTGAGTCGAGCGTCACGCTCGGCTTTGGTGCCGGTGGCGGCGGTACGGCCAACTATGCGCAGACGGCCAATCTCGCCAATACGGCGCCAGAAGCCGTCTCGCTCTATTGCGGCGGATTCAGCCCTGGCACGGCCTCGATTGCGGTGCGTCATCAGGTCAATCCATCCACCGGAACATATTTCGTCGATAACCTTTCCCTCAAGGAGGCCTTGCCCTATCGCGGTTTCCGTCCGGGCCATCTCTGCGGCATCATCGAAGCGACGACCCCTGCCAGCGGCGGCACAGGCGGCATCGTCTTCCAGGCCGACGACAATGCCGAGTTCAACGCCAACTGGTTTGAGCGCAATTTCATCCGTATCATCTGGGACGCGAGCCAGCATCTACGCCTTCTCGTGTCCTATGGTGGTTCGGGCACTCAGGCCGAGCAGGCCAATATCGATCTCGGCGCTCTTCCCGCCGCGACGTCTTTCGCCCTCGCCATCTCGGCCCGCAACGGCGAATATCGGGCCGCCCTGATCGGTCGGCCGGCTCAGAAAGTGCTGGCGGGCACCTTTCCAGGTCTTGCCACCCTCCGCTTCGGACGGGGACGTTCCTCTGTCACTGGCCTCTGGACGGGATCGATTGGCCGGATACGGCTCTACCCCTATGCCCTGTCCGAAGAAGCTTTTGCCGCCTTCTCTTCTGGCCCCGCCATAGCCGCCTGGGGCGACAGCCTAACTGCAGGTGCAGGGGCGACAGGCGGTAGCACAGGTTCAGCGACCTATCCTGCCGTGGCGCAAACTCTGTTCTCGACGCCCCGAGTCGTTCATCGCCTCGGCCTCGGGGGCCAGACGTCGACGCAGATTGCCGCCAGAATGAATGCAGTGCCGATCCTGGTCACCGTGGCGAATGACGTCATACCGGCCTCGGGTCCGGTCGCCATCACCGGGAAATCGGTCAATGTGCTCTATAATTCGGGCGCTTATACCGGCACACAGCGCGGCTGGATTGCCGGCGTTGAAGGCACCATGACGACCGATGCCGCAGGAAACTGGACTTTTACCCGAGTGCAACCAGGTCTTGCGGTTTCGGTGACGCCAAATATGCACTTCACCTGTGCCTGGGGCCGATACCTGCAATCCTTTGAAGCTTGGCTTTGGCTTGGACGCAACGGTGCCCAGGCGGGGCGTACGGTTGCGGGCGACATCGAGGCTGCAGTCAAGTCGTTGCGACACAATCGCTATCTGGTCGGTGCCATCCTGCCCAGTGCCGCCGACAGCGCGCCATCGATCCTGCAACTCGGCGCGCTCAACGCGCAGTTATCGAGCCTTTATGGCGCGCGCTTCGTGAATCTTCTCGAGGCCCTTGTCGCCGGTGCAAATGGAACTGCGGAAGACAGCGCCGATATCGCTGCAGGCTACGTGCCGCGCTCACTACGGTCCGATCATCTCCATCTCAACGATGCAGGATATGCGCGTGTGGCAGCAGCCTTCCATGCTGCGCATCAAGCCATGGGTTGGTAACCTGTCTGGCGCGGGGTCGTTGGCGCCGCGCCGGATTTCCAGCATATACAGTCCACGGTTCAAGATCTGAAAACGCTACTGCCGCTGCCCCCAGTACAGCGCCTTGGCCAACTGTAACGCCCGGACCAACAGTCGCTCGGGCGCAAATCCAGGCGTCGGCATCGATATCGATCGGTCGCGCGATAATCGGAAAATTGGGATGATCCACGTCATGTGTGGCACCCAGCAGATGCGCGTCTTGCGAGACAATGGCACGATGGCCGATACGGATTGACGCCTGAGTGTAGAGAACGGTGTTCCAGCCGATCACCGCTTCATCCTCGAGAGTGAGATTGGGTGGATACCACACCTTGGCGCTGCCATGAATCCTGACCCTGCGACCCACCTTTGCTCCAAAAAGACGGAGTAGAAGGCATCTCCAGGCATGCAGCGGCGGCGGCGTCCAGGCTGCAAGAAGCATCCAGCACACGTTCCAGAGCGCCCGGAACAGCCGGTGCCGCAAGGGGTAAGATGTCTGCGCGAGGCCGTTCATGGCTCTGGTCCCGACAGGATGCGGACATAGTGGTCGAGCATGGATCGCGCGACATCGGGCCAGGCATTTCTTTGCGCCATTGTCCTGACAGCCACAGAGCGCCGCGCCATTTCCGCCTCGTCCATCGCTTCGAGTTGCCGCCTCGCCGCAGCAAAGTCGCTGAAGTCGTCCTTGATCTTTATGCCCAGCCCGTCCTCCAGCAAGTCGGGCAGGTGACAGGCATCCGTCATTACCGGAATTGCACCGTGAGCCGCCGCCTCGAGCGCCGCCATCGGAAGGCCCTCGCTGAGCGATGGCAGAATGAAGAAACGCGCTGTGGCAAGGGCCTTTTCTTTTGCCTCGCCATAAAGCGCGCCGACAAAGCTGGTGCGATTGGCTTGCGAGCAGGCGAGCGCCACCTGTCGTTCTTCCTCCGGCGTCCCCCAGCCGGCGACGGTGAGTTCCAGCTTTCCTTTCTGCTGCCCCCAGGTTTCGATCAGCCGCAGCACCTGCTTTTTCGCGTGCAGACGTCCGAGATAAAGCGCGCCATGCCGGGGCGTTGAGAGCTGGCCAATGTTGGCGATCCCGTTTGGAACCACGAATGTGCGGTCCCTGATTTCGGGCATAAAGGCTGCAGCAGCTTCGGCCTCATGCTGGGTCAGGGCATGAACGGCTGCGCGCTTGAAACTTGGACGTTCCCAGAGAGCGGCGTGCGGCGCCTTCAACCAGGGCCTGCGCCTCAGGATCCAGGGGTCCAGCATTCCTCGAGGGGAGATCACCACACGCGTGGTTTTCGGCGCGAGTCGGGCATAGATGCTGCCGGCCGACCAGAGGCCCTGAATGTGCAGGATGTCAGGTTTGAGCCGCGCGATTTCTGCGACCAAGGCCAGTGCAAAACCATAGCGGCTCGGTCCGAGCGGAAAAGTGATGAGTGGCACGCTCCCCCAAACGCTGCGCTCTTCTTCAAAGTGCGCTTCACGCCCACCAATCACCGTCACGTCAGCGCCCAGTGCCGCCATGGCAGACGTCATGCCCGAGACCGAATGATATAGGCCCCCGGCAGACCGTCCGAGGCGCGAGGAAAAGTGCACGATCTTCATGCCTGCCTCGCGATGGTCAACGGTAGCACCTTCTGACCTTGCCTCATCCAGCACAGGACGCTGGCGCCGAAGCCGACTACTTCAGAGGCAATATAAGTAAGGGGTGAGCCTATAATGTAAGACAGAGACATGCCCGCTATACCGCACATGATGACGATCATGAGCGCCGACATGGCGCTCGCGTGCCGGTTGGAGAGCTGCATGGCATAGACGCCCGTCACCGAGATTTTCTCGGCGACCTGCCAGATGATCAGCGTGGCCAATATACCAAGGCCGAGATCGAGCCGCTCCACGGCGACGCCCACGACGGCACCGCCGACGATGACGAGCACTGCCTGTCCCGGAAGGCTCAGCCGCATGTTGGCGTGTCCAGTCCGCAATTCCACGCGACGCAAATATTGAAGCAGCAAGCCCGCAGCATTGAAAACCTGCTTGGCATAGATCGCCAAAGTTGCGGTTGGGCCTGCGAGCGTACCCAGCGCAAATAAGGTCGCTCGCCCATAAATCTGGCCCAGCCCCTGCGCGAGCATCAGCGCGAGAAGGTCCTTCATAGCTCCAATAATCGACTGCGTTGGTGCCACGGAGCGCAGTCCCGGTTGCCCGCGGTGGAGCAAGGCGTAAGGTATTGTGCCCAACAGCACAGTCAGTCCCGCCTGCAGGCCATCGAGCCTACCGAAAAGCACAGCCGACAGTGCGAGGATTATCATCCATCCATTCTGCGCCAGCATCGCCCAATGCTGTCGATCGTGCCGGTCGAGATCATGATCGAGTGCATGGAGGCGTAGGACAAGGCTTGTGGCGATGGCGACCAGAAAGGGCCACCAGTCCGGTTGCCAAACCAAGACAAAAGGCAATGTCGTAAGCAACCCGCACAGCAGGGCCAGGCGATAGGCCTTATATGCCGCCCGGATCGTTTCGTCGTCATGGCGGAGCCGGAGGATTGCGGGGCCAAGGCCGGATAGTCCGTCGAAGGCGAAATAAATAAGACCCAGCAATCCTCCATACTGCGCCATTGCCAGCACCACCTCCGACCGACTTTGGCTGAGAAACAGTGTCTGCGCGCCAAAAAGGCTCAGTGCGGGGGCGCCCGCCATGGCCAGGCCAAGTCCATGGCGCAGCGCCGTCATGAAAGCATCCTCTGCACCCGTGCGGGGACGCCGAACGCGACGCAGCGGGCCGGAATATCCGAATTGACGAGGCTATGGGCGCCAATCACCGCGTCGTCGCCGATCGTTACACCCGGTAGGATCGTCACCAGCCGCCCGACCCAGACATTCCTGCCGATGATCACGGGGCTGGCAGCAAAGCCGCTGACGCGGATCGGCACGCCATCGACGAGGCGGTGATCGCTATCCTTGATGCTGCAGGCGTCGCCAATCCGCGTGCCATCGCCGATCCGGACCGACTGGCGCGAAGACACAATCGTCCCCCGGTTGATCGAGCAATCACTACCGATGGACAGTGAGCCACCGTCAGCGACGGCAAGGGAAATGTCGGGCCCCAATTGTACCCGATCGCCGATCGAGATCGTACCGCTCACGCCCGGGCAAGTGATCCTTCCGGCAAAGCTGACCTGACGGCCAAAGGTTATCCACGATAGATAGACGGAGCGGTACCAGATACCCCGAACAGTTCTCCCGATAAGGTCAATGCCCCTGCACAAATAGCGCCGCCACTCCCGTTTCATCGCGAGACACCGTGGATGCCCGCCCGAAGTCGGCTATGTCGTGATGAAGAGCGAGGCGGTACCGCTCGTGAACGAACTGGCCGGCCGGACCGCGGCATATGAGACGAGCGAAGTGCGCCCGCAGGTGTCCGGCGTCATCCAGGC
>CAJYKO010000488.1 GCA_913775215.1 uncultured Devosia sp.
TCCTCGTTCCCGAGGAAGGCTATGACACCGGCGACCCGCCGACAGCACCGGCGGTGCCGTTTCTATCTAGCGGAGTGGTGTCATTTGTATCTGGCACTGCGGTTTCAAGCCGAAGTGCGACACCGCCTCGTGGCAGCGGGGGCAGCGTGGAGCCCCCCAAGCAGCGCAGCGCTGCCCCCGCTGATGTACTGTCCTACCGCTTCTGGCGCCCTCGGACCCGCTGCGCCGGCAGCGGGCTCGGTCGCGCTGGATAGATGTCTCAAGGTGTGGAAAGTGGAACGGTTGTTCCCGAGGAGGGAGCGAGAAGAAGCGGTTTGCAGAGGAGCATAGTCTTCAAGGGTAAGACTGTAGCACGCGTACATTGTCCATGTGTTTTAAGCAGGCGTAACAAATGGCTCGTAGAGCTCCGGCCAGTCGTAAATGCATGTCCAGAATCGATTGGCTGCAAAACCTCGAGTTCGCAGTGACAGGCTTTTTACGACAGCAACAATCTTATTGTTACCTTGCCTCCGAATTATAAAGTCATTCTGGTAAATGGTATTGAATTTCTGATTATAGGATCCAGTTTCTGCCTCTTGTGAGAGCAATATAAAACCCTTCGTCCCAAAAATTCTTAGCCTCTCTCTATTTTTCTCGAACACAGATGCGTTTTGCAACATATATTCGCGCCACAAAGATTTATCGTAGACCACCACAGCGGCCGTACGCTCACATTGAGGGCGAAAATCCTCCTTCGCCCTTACGCAGCTAGACGATACCGCGAAGAGCAGCATGATCGTGCCGAGACGGCAGGCGCAGTTAGGTTTCATTGTCTCTTTTTTAGGCGCTGATTGGATGGAAGAGCTAGCGGTTTTCGGTTGCGCGGCATGCGTGCTTGGAAGACCGAGTTTGGACACTTCCAGACACGCTGGGCCTTCAGAGGTCTGCTTCAAGCGCGAGGTCGATCTGCTCGGCCAGGACCTCGCCCGGCGTTCGATAGGCAAGGCACTTGCGTGGCGTTCGATTGAGGCGATCAACCAGCTGCTCGAGCTCGGCTCGCGGTACCTGTGCGATGTCCGTATCAGAGGGCAGAAAGCGTCGTATTCTGCCGTTACTGTTTTCCACGCTGCCCTTCTGCCATGGCGCTGACGGCTGACAGAAGTACGCGGTCATGCCCAGGCTCTCCTGCAGGCGCCCGTACGCGGCGAACTCCGTGCCCCGGTCGAGCGTGATGGTGCGACGTAGGGAAGGGGGGAGGGTGCCGAGATAGCGCTCAATGCCTTCCATGATGCCGGCCGAGTGACGGCTGCTGTTGGGCGTAAGCACGGTGAAGCGGCTTCGACGCTCAACCAGCGAAGTGAGGTTGGCCTTACCATGATGCAGCTTGAATGCGATGAGGTCGCCTTCCCAATGGCCAAAGTCGGCCCTCTCAGCGATGTCTGGCGGTCGGGCCGCGATGGTGTGGGCGGGCGGGATGTTCAGGCCGTGTGGCTTTCGAGCATAGCGACGTCGGCGTTTCCGCCTGCCGGTGGGCAGCAGGCGCGCCAGCTTGGCCGCATGACCGTCGGGCCCATACACGAACTGGTAGATCGTCTCATGGCTCACCCGCAGCGGGCCTGCGGTACGGTGCCGAAGGTAGCCGGCGATCTGCTCCGGCGACCAGGCGGCTCCCAGCCGGTCGACGATGTAGCTGGCGAGCTCGGGATATCGGCTGATTTTCGCGCCCCTAAGCCGTCGCCCCGCCGCCATCGATTGAGCAGTCAGCGGAAAGTACCCGCGGAACATCGGCTCCTCGTCGAACCGATGATTGCGCTTCAGCTCGCGGTAGATCGTCGACGAGTGGCGCCCCAACTCGACCGCGGCTTGGCGCGGACTTTTGCCGGCGTTGATGAGCTGATACAGCTTGCGGCGTTCGTCGAGATCCAGATGCGTGTAGCGGCCCATGCGCAACCCTCAGCCGGGTGGAACCCGTGCTTGAGCTAGGTTTTCGCACTTCAATTTAGAATGCACCCACCTACACGACGCCAATCCGATAGTATATATTATGTAAATTATAGCCACGCACTGCACAGTAGCGACTAGATATCCATGCCGTAGTCGAGTTCAATCGCACGTTCCGGATAGTGACGCGCTGGTTCGAACCGGTGTTGATGCGGCTCAATCGTCTTACTTGCCGCTTGCTTGCTGGTCGCCGAGGCAAGCGCGTCCGGCAGCTCCGGCTGAGGCTGGTGCAGGTCATGCACGATCTCTGTCAGCGCCGCGCTCATGGCGCCAAGCAACGCGGCATCGCGGTTCTCCGCGTGCTCTCGACGCATCAGGTCGGCTGCTGCAGCGTCGGTCGACGGGCCACTTGAAGAATTGGGTTCCAGCGCCAGATCGGATGCATGCGGCACATCACCGCGATGTGCCTCAATCGCCTCGATGAGCGCCATCCGATCATCGGTATGCAGCAACAGCTCCTCTCGGGCGCGTGTCTGGAGAACATAGTAGAGGCTCTGGCTGTTGAGCAGGCGGTCATTGCTGTCCATGACCGTGATCGCCCGGTCGACGGTGATGCCCTGGGCACGGTGCATGTTGAGCACGGCGCCATGCGCCAGCCGCTGCCGCAGCGGGTCGTCGGCGCCGATCACGTAATCTCGCGTTTGGCCGGACAGATGCAACGTATTGCCCTCGACACGTTCGAGGGTGACCGTCGTGCCGTTGACGATCCTGCGAGCCTTGTCGGTTGCTGCGAAGATCAGCCGATCACCCTGGCGCACCTCGATCTCGCTGGCGGCGGACAGTGCCGCACCCTCGCCGGCATGATGCAACCGGGCAGGCGCAAACTCGCAAGTGGCCCCGTCACGGGAAAGCGAGACGAGGCCACGCGCCGTGTCGACCGCTGTGATGGCATAAGAGCCAGGTACAAGACCTGACTGGTGGCGATAAATGTCGAGCTGCAGGCCCGGCGTCCAATGCCGGACCTGGCGCAGCTCCTCGCGAGTGAGGTTCAGATTGTCCCAGACCTTCAACATATGCGCCTCAGCGCCCAAGGCGCCTTCCTCGAGCAGTCTGCCACGAACATCGTCCAGAACCGCTTTGCGCAACACATGGCCGGAGGTCAGAAGCGCCGTACGCGCGCGCTCGTCGGGCGACAGGGACACAAAGTCGGCGACCGCGGCTGCAACCGGATCGGGGCTCTCGTTTACGCGGTCACCCAGACGAGCAAAGGCATCACCTACCCTGCCCTCGCGCGCCAGCGTTGCCGCCTCGCGCAACGTGTCGGTCTTCTGACGGCGGT
>CAJYKO010000489.1 GCA_913775215.1 uncultured Devosia sp.
CAACGAAATGCCACGCACCCACGCCACCCTGCCCCGCCTCTTCGTCGACGCCGATCTCTCGCAGTCGGTCGCGCTGACGCTCAACAAGGACCAGTCGCTTTATCTCGCTGCGGTTCTGCGCAAGGCCGTCGGCGACGAGGTCGTGCTTTTCAACGGCCGAGATGGCGCATGGCTCTGCCGGCTGACCTCTGATTCGAAAAAGTCGGTTTCTCTCAACTGCGTCGAGCAGATCGCGACGCAGCCACCGCGTCTCGATCTTTGGTATGGCTTTGCTCCGCTCAAGAACGAGCGGCTCGACTATGTCATCCAAAAGGCTGTGGAAATGGGTGCTGGCACCATTCAGCCGGTGATGACGCAATTCACACAAGTGCACCGCCTCAAGACCGAACGGTTGCAGGCTAATGCCATCGAAGCCGCCGAGCAATGCGAAGTGCTCAACGTCCCCGAAATCGCTCCCGAGATTACGCTAGAACGGCTTCTTTCCGACTGGCCGGCCGAGCATGCCGACCGTCAGCTCATTTTCGCCGATGAGGCCGCAGCCTCGGCCTCTCCGCTCGAGACCCTACGCAGCCTCGACGCGGAAAGATTCGGACTTCTTATCGGCCCCGAAGGCGGCTTCTCCCAAGCCGAGCGGGAAAAACTTCTGTCGCTTCCCTTCGTCACCCCGATCAGCCTCGGTCCACGCATCCTCCGCGCCGATACTGCCGCCGTCGCCGCGCTTGCCGTCATTCAGGCGACCATCGGTGATTGGCGATAAAAGCCGATTGCATTCCGGCTTGCGCTCGCTATCTTGCCGGCCCAGTTTAAGCCTCACTTATGCAACGAGGATGCCATGGCCGGCGCCGATAGTTTTTCGCCTCCCATCGAATCGCGGGCCGACCTCATCGAGGCCATGTCGCGCGGCATGAAGCCCGAGGCTGAATGGCGCATCGGCACCGAGCACGAGAAGCACGTCTTTCACACCGATCCCCTGCGCCCCGTGATCTATGAAGGTCCCAATGGCGTGCGCGCTCTTCTCGAAGGCATCGAGAAAGAGACGGGTTGGGCGCCGTTTTACGATGGCGAAAATCCTATTGGGCTTCGCAATGACGCCGTAGCCGGGGGCATCTCGCTCGAACCGGGTGGTCAGTTCGAGCTCTCTGGCGCACCCATGGCAACGCTCCACGAGACCGCCGACGAAATGGCCGAGCACATGCGCGTAGCCAAAGAGGTCGCGGCCCCGCTCGATATTCATTTCCTTGGCCTTGGCGTCACCCCACTCTGGGCGGTCAAGGACATTCCGGCCATGCCCAAGTCGCGCTATGGCATCATGACACCATATATGGATAAGGTCGGCACCCTCGGCACGTCGATGATGTACCGCTCCTGTACGGTACAGACCAATCTCGATTTTTCGAGCGAATCCGACATGGTCAAGAAGCTGCGCGTTTCCCTTGCGCTGCAGCCCGTCGCCACCGCCCTCTTTGCCAATTCGCCCTTCGCCGATGGCCGCGATACCGGTTATCTCAGCTTCCGCAGCCATATCTGGCTCAACACCGACAATGCCCGCACCGGCATGCTCCCCTTCGCCTTCGAAGAAGGTTTTGGGTTCGAGCAATATGCCGATCACGCCCTCGACGTGCCGATGTATTTCGTCATCCGCAACGGCGAGTACGTGAACGTCGCCGGTGAAAGTTTCCGCGCTTTCCTCAAGGGCGAGCTTCCCCAGCTCCCTGGCGAAAAGCCGACAGTAAAGGATTGGGAAGATCATCTCTCGACCCTTTTCCCGGAAGTGCGCCTCAAGCAGTTCCTCGAAATGCGCGGCGCCGATATGGGCAACCAGGCCCATGTCGTCGCCCTCTCCGCCTTCTGGACAGGCCTTCTCTACGACAGCGTCTCGCTCGAAGCCGCCTGGGAACTCGTGCGTAATTGGAGCGACGAAGACCGAGACTATCTCCGCCGTGAGGTCCCGCGCCTCGGTCTCACCACGCCCTTCGATCGCTCGAGCCTTTTCGATGTCGCCGCCCAGGCCGTCGGCATTTCCGAAGCCGGTCTCGTCCGCCGCAACCGCCTCAACGCCGCAGGCCAGGACGAAACCATCCACCTCGCCCCGCTTGAAGAAACCATCCGCACCGGCAAATCCCCCGCCGAACGCTGGCTCGAAAAATTCCGCGGCGCGTGGAATGAAGATGTAACGCCGATATTTTCTGAAGCGGAGATGTAGGCGAAGGCAGGAATTCCTTGCCCTCCCCGCCACTTTCCTGCATCACGCCGAAAGCAATGGAGTGGAGGCGAGAATGCGGGTTTTGGTCATCGGTTCGGGTGGACGTGAACATGCTCTCGCCTGGAAAATCGCGCAGTCTCCGCTCCTGACCAAACTTTTCGTCGCGCCCGGCAATGGCGGCACCGCCAATGTCGCTGAAAATGTCCCCCTCGACATCACCGACCACGCCGCCGTCACCGCCTTCGCCAAGTCCCAAAATGTCGACTTCGTCGTCGTCGGCCCCGATGCCCAGGTTGTCGCCGGGCTCGGCGATGATGTCCGCGCCGCTGGCATAACCTGCTTTTGCCCCTCGAAAGCTGCTGGTCAGCTCGAAGGTTCAAAAAGCTTTACCAAGGCGCTCTGCGACGAGTTCGATATCCCGACCGCCGCCTATGCGCGCTTCGAGGACGAAGCGTCGGCTCTCGCCTATATCTATACCCAAGGCGCGCCTATCGTGATCAAGGCCGATGGCCTCGCCGCCGGCAAGGGCGTTACCGTCGCCATGAGCGTCGAAGAAGCCGAGGAAGCCATTATCGATTGCTTCTCCGGTGCCTTTGGGGAATCCGGCGCTGCCGTCGTCATCGAAGAGTTCATGGAGGGCGAAGAGGTCAGCCTTTTCGTTCTTTGCGACGGCGAAACGCTGCTACCACTGACCACAGCCCAAGACCATAAGCGCGCCCATGACGGCGATACCGGCCCAAATACCGGTGGCATGGGCGCCTATTCCCCCGCGCCCGTCATGAGCGAAGACGATTTTCACTTTGCCATGACGCGCATCGTCGAGCCGACAGCCAGGGGCCTTGCCAAGCGCGGCACGCCCTATCAGGGCGTTCTCTATGCCGGCCTCATGCTGACCGATCAGGGGCCGAAACTGGTCGAATATAATGCGCGCTTCGGCGACCCCGAGACCCAGGTCATGATGATGCGCATGGAAAGTGATCTCCTGCCGCTCCTTCATGCCACGGCCACGGGAAGCCTCAAGGGCCAGCACATCGTCTGGAAAGACGCCTATGCGTTGACCGTGATCATGGCCGCCAAGGGCTATCCCGGCAACTATGACAAAGGCAGCGAAATCCGTGGCGTCGATGGCCTCGACGATCCCGATCTCACGGTCTTCCACGCCGGAACGAAGCGTGAAGGGGAACGTTTAACTGCCAATGGCGGGCGTGTGCTGAATGTCACCGCGCTCGGTTCATCGGTGAAAGAGGCGCAAAACCGTGCTTACAAGGGCGTTGACACGGTTGATTGGCCCGAAGGCTTTGCCCGCCGCGACATTGGATGGCGCCAAGCCGCCCGCGAAAGCTGAACCATTCTTCAATCTTACCGTCCTAAGCTCGATACGGACCGTCTTCGACGAGACGCCGCCTGAACGCGTGCCGACACCGCTGCAATTGCGCGGCAAGGCCGTGGTTGAACGGCTGCGCTCGAAGGGAAGGGAGCGAGGCGGAATGACAACGATCTCCGGCCCCCGCATTGGCGTCGCCCTTGGTGGCGGCTCGGCGCGCGGCTTGACCCATATTCCTTATATCGAGGCCATGGATGAGCTTGGCCTCAAGCCTTCCGTGATTTCGGGCACATCCATCGGAGCCTTGATCGGCTCTGGCTGGGCCGCGGGCATGACCGGCAAGGAACTGCGCGAGCATTCCTATGAAGTGCTCGGCACCCTTCGTACCATCGCGACACGTCTCTGGGCGACGCAGATGAAAGGCCTCGGCGGTCTCCTGCGCAATGGCATTTCTATGCAGCTTGACCCCATGCATATCGTCGACGCCTTTACCCCGCCAAGCTTTCCCAATGAGTTCAGCGAACTCAAGATCCCGCTCTATGTCGTCGCCACAGATTTTCAGTCCTGGCACCAGGTGGTGTTCAATTCAGGGCCGCTTCGCCCCGCCATTGCCGGCTCGATCTCGATGCCAAGCATCTTCAAGCCGGTCGTTCACGGCAATCACATCCTTGTCGATGGCGCTGTGGTCAATCCGCTACCGCTTGATCAGGCCGATATCTGCACCGATTTCCTCATCGGCATCGACGTTAATGGCGACCCCTCCGCCGGCATTTCCAAAACTGATCACCGCCCACTCGACATCTGGTTCGGCTCGGCACAGATCATGATGCACTCACTGATTGCCCATTCCATGGCAGCCTATCCGCCTGACATTTATATCCGGCCGCATGTCGCGAGTTTCGGCGCCATGGAATTTTGGCGCGTGCGCGAAATCATCAGCCATGTCGAAACGGAGAAAGACCGCTTCAAACATATGCTGACGCGCAAGATCGAGGCCTATATCCAGAATAAGGTCGAGCCGATTAATAGCGCTAGGCGCTGAGGATTAGAGGAGAGGCGTGTCTGGGAATGCGCTAGCGCGACACGCCTCTCCAATCAGGTCCAGTTGCTGTACGAACAACAGGCCCAAACTTTTGGGATCAACCGGTACTGTGGCCAGTGCCGCCGCCGTAGCCAATCCCGAGATCCTCTATATAAACCACCTCGGCTGCCGGTTGCAGCGCCGGCATTTGTGCAAACAGCAGCAGCAGATGCGCCAACGTCTTGATGCCAAGCTTGGCAAAGATGTGCTCGATCGCCTTGGGCATGGCTTCCATGGTGAGTTCGACCATTGCAGCGATCTCAGGCATGGGGCGCCCATCTGCAAGAGCTTGAGCAATCGCCAATTCCTGCGGCGTCAATTCACACAATTCATCGCTAGCACGGTCATCGCGTGCCGTTTCGTAGTCTAAGGCGATGCCAAGGGCAGACATCTGATAAGATCCTTGGGGAAGACCCAACGAGCCTTGATAGTAACACTCCTCCGCAATTGCGAAAATTGTCAGGAATGACAGTGTCAGTTTTGACATTGGCAATTTTCACAAGGGTGCTTTACCCATGGAAGTATCCCGACTCGGCCGCCGGCAGAATTGATCCGCAGAAGTCGATTGTGCATGGTGCATGGATTGGAAAACAGGAAGGACCCGCGCCGCAATGCTCGCTCTTGCCGAACCGTATTTAACGGCGATTGCTCAGGCTCGCACCGATGGCGAATTCATCGAGATTGCTGGTCGTCTGGCAAAAGATTTCGGCTTCCGCAGCGGATTTCTGATCGAATACGGCGAACGGCATCTTTCCGTCGTCCATGTTCTTGATTCCGACCCACGGCGTCTTGAATGGTGGAAGGACTACCTGTCGAGCGGCTTGCGCCAGTCCACATTCTATATTCAAGACATGATGACGCGTGCGCCGGTGCAAAAACTCAACCTCGACCGTTTTGCAGGTTCAGCCGATCCGCTCCTCGGCTATGCGCGGCGGATGGATCTGGTTGATTTCACGATGCTTCCGGTGCGCCACAACAATGATATCGTCGGTGTGGCCGGCTTCTGTGGCGCAGTTGATCTCGACGAGCGCCAGCAATCGGCTCTGCAGATGGTCGTCTACACGCTCTTTGCCCATGTGCGGCGCGATCGAAGGATGGGCATCGTCACGGCGCCAGAGCCGCTGACCCCGCGCGAAAAGGAAGTGATCGCCTTGAGCGCTGAGGGGCTGACCTCGGCCGAGATCGCCGAGCGCCTTGGTCTCTCGGCCCGCACGGTCAACCAGCATGTTGACAATGTCGCCGAAAAGCTTGGCACCAAGAACCGGGCCCACACCGTCGCCGAGGCCGTGCGGCACCGCATGTTCTGAGGGCTAGCGGAGCGTTCTGAAAAACTTCGTCAGAAGTTCTTCTGCGCGCGCGGCGGAAACGCCGCCGACAATTTCGGGTCGATGATGGCAGGTGGGCTGCGCGAATAGCCTGATACCGTTCTCGACCGCCCCGGCCTTAGCATCTTCCGCCGCAAAATAAACTCGCCGCAGCCGCGTATGCGCAATCGCGCCCGCACACATGGCGCAGGGCTCGAGCGTCACGTAGAGATCGCAACCATCGAGCCGCCCTGTTCCGCGCACCCTTAGCGCCTCCCGGATAGCCAGCATTTCCGCATGCGCCGTCGGGTCCCGCAGTGCCTGCATGGCATTGCGCGCCGACGCCAGCACTCTAGTGCCCTCCATCACCACCGCCCCAACAGGCGCTTCGCCATACGCTGCTGCTTCTTCAGCCAGCGAGAGCGCAAGGTCCATGGGTGAGGGGCTTTTGATCATGCGCTGGATTTAGCTTGGGCTCGGGCAGAGGGCAACATCCCCTCTCTCATCGCCGTGCACCGATACCGTCGAGCAGAAATTCTAATCCCTTGCGAAAAGCACCGTCCCAGTCGTCGTCCAGCAAAAGCCTTGAGCGTCCAAGTGATGGATAAACTGAACCCAGCTCTGCGAGCCGATCTTGCGCGGCGATGCGATCTTCGTCGGACGGACCAAAAGTAACTCGCGTCAGCGTCGCGCCCATGACGTAGTTCCAGATCGACCAGATCGCAGCATTGACATACTCTTCGGGCACCTCGCCCTGTCGAAGACAAACGCTCAAATGCTCAAGCCGCACGAGAATATTCGGCCCCAGCACGCGCCGAGGTAAAAGGAGGGCGGACCAGGGATGTCGCAACATGGTGGAGCGCCAGTCCATCACCATGTGCAGAATGTCCCCGCGCCAGTCACCGCCCCTCCCCTCAGGTTCGCGATAGGCAAGCACGCTATCGAGCGCGAGGTCGAATACGGCCTCCTTGTTGGCGACGTGCCAATAAAGGCTCATGACCCCCGATCCAAGCGCCTCCGCCAGAGCGCGCATAGTCATATTGTCTATGCCCTTTGCATCAAGCATGCCGATCGCCGCGGCCGCAATCCGTTCGCGCGTCAGCGATTGATCGTCAGACGGATGGCCTGAGCTATGTGGTTTCCTGCCGCGTGGCGGCCTGGTTGCATCTGCCATCTTCATCCGATCCCGGCACCATAGCCCCAGAGCGGAACATAGGTGCAACATCTGTTGACTCGTACAACGTACGGTGTCATTTATTCGTACGTTGTACGATCGGTTGTAATCCTTTGGCCTGTCTCAAAGCAACGCAACATCGCCGCATCGGGAGCCATCATGCCCAAAAGCACTCTTTGTCTCATTTTTGGAGGAATTCTCACCATGACCGC
>CAJYKO010000490.1 GCA_913775215.1 uncultured Devosia sp.
CAAACGCGTCCGCGGTTCCTATTCGGGCGCTTTCGACAGGCTCAAGCAAAACGTCAACACCGTATCTGATCGTCTGACTGAAGTTGTCGGGCGCCTGCGTCAAACCTCGCGGGGGGTCAAGAACGCGACCGGCGAGATCCTGGCTGGTGCCAATGACCTGTCTAGCCGCACGACCCGCCAGGCGGCGGCCATCGAGGAAACCTCGGCGGCGATGGAGCAGCTTTCCCAAACCGTCACCGAAAATGCCAGCCGCGCCAACACCGCCAGGCATCAATCTGTAAAACTGGCTGCAGAGGCCGAGCAGACCGGTACGGTGATGGCCAGGGCCAATCTGGCCATGGACGAAATTTCGGCTGGATCGCGCAAGATATCAAACATTATCGGCATGATCGACGACATCGCTTTCCAGACCAACCTTCTGGCGCTCAACGCTTCGGTGGAGGCAGCACGCGCAGGTGAAGCCGGCAAGGGGTTTGCTGTTGTCGCCGTGGAGGTCCGCCGTCTGGCCCAATCTGCGGCGCAGGCATCTAGCGAGGTCAAAGCGCTGATCGAAGAATCCGCCAGCAAAGTCGACGGCGGCTCCAAGCTCGTTGCCGAAGCCACGACGCGCCTCGGCACCATGGTGTCCGGGGTCCGCGATGCAGCCCAACTCGTCGAGGCTATTGCGGCGTCGAGCCAGGAACAATCGACCGCAATAAGCGAAATCTCGGTCGCTGTGCGCCAGATGGATGAAATGACCCAGCAGAATGCCGCGCTTGTCGAACAAACCAATGCAGCCATAGAGCAGACAGAGGCCCAGGCTATCGCTTTGGATCAGATCGTCGACGTTTTCACACTGGAGGCCCGCACTGGCGCGAGATCAGCTCGGCGCGCTGCTTGAGAAAATCGTAAAGGCCGCGCCACGCTCGCACCGTGCCGCGGCCCGCTTAGGCACTTGCAGGGAATTTAAGTGGGAGCCTGGTCAACCAGTCGGGCGAGCACGGCTTCGATGTCGTCAAGAAAGCTGAACCAGGCCCCATCCTCGTCGATCCCGGCGATGCGCAATTGAAATAGTCCCTCAACCGCCAGAAACGCGACCCGTACGGCCTGCGCGTCTGGGTTGTCACCGGCAAACCTGTTGAACATGCCTTGGTACCAGGCGCGCGTTTCCTTGAGATTGTCCGGGTCCTGAATGTAAGCCAGCATCAACCCTGTCAGCTTTGCGTTCATCGCATCCTGCGATGACCGAGTGACCGCGATATAATGTCGGATGACCCCCAGAATGGTTTGATCGGGATTATCCTCGAGCATGGCATCGAACTGGCTGGTCCAACGATCGACCAGCGCCCGCACCAGCTCGTCCTTTGACGCAAACGCATATTGCACCCCGCCCTTCGAGATATTCGCGGCCTGCGCCAGCGCATCGACCGTCAAGGCCTTCACACCATCGGTGCGCACGATCCCCTCTGCAAGTTCGAGCAGCTTTTCGCGCGTGATCGTCGGCTTCCTGCCCATTTTCTATCGCTTCCCGCAAACTCGTGAATTGAAATCCATACGTATGTATTTATATACGGACGCTCGATAGCGTCAGGTGTTGTATGTCTATGCCCCACCCCGATCCGAAGCGTTGGCTTGTCCTCGTCGCCGTCATGCTGGCTTTCTTGCCCGTCGTGCTCGACATGACCATTCTCCATGTCGCGGTGCCCACTCTGACCCAGGCGCTTCGCGCCTCGAGTACCGAGGTCTTGTGGATCATCGACATTTATCCCCTGCTGATGGCCGGCCTATTAGTACCTATGGGCACACTGGCAGACCGCATCGGTAACCGGAAAATTCTTCTTACGGGCCTTATGATCTTCGGCTTTGCCTCGGTCGCAGCCGCCTTTGCCCAAAGCGCTGCCATGCTGATCGGCGCCCGTATCCTGCTCGCTCTGGGCGGCTCGATGATCATGCCCTGCGTTCTTGGCATTATTCGCCGCACCTTTGAAGACCCGAAGGAGCGCGCCATCGCTTTGGGGCTTTGGGGCACGGTCGGTTCGGCTGGTGCCGCGATCGGACCACTGGTCGGTGGCGGCCTGCTTGAACATTTCTGGTGGGGCTCGGTCTTTCTGATCAACGTCCCCGTCATGGCCGTCGTCGTTGCCGCGTGTTTTGTCCTCCTGCCAAGGGTTGAGCAAACCACACAGGGCAAATGGGCCATCGGCCAGGCCTTGCTCCTCATCGCAGGCATGATCTCGGTTGTTTATGGCATCAAGGCCGGTTTCGGCGCCAAGCTGCCGCTTGCTTTTGCGTTTGGCATCGTCGCTATCGGTCTCGGCCTTCTCCTCGCCTTCGCCCGCCAGCAATTGCGCTCGGCAGAGCCGATGCTCGACCTCTCGCTTTTCTCGCATCCCGCCATCGTTGCCGGCATGATAATGGCCATCGTCGCCACCAGCTCCCTTGCCGGCGTCGAGCTGACCCTAGCGCAAGAACTGCAATATGTGCTCGACAAAACCCCACTTCAGGCTGGCCTTTTCATGATCCCGATCATGGCGGCCTCTGCCGTGGGCGGCCCGATTGCTGGCTTCCTCTCTAACCGGTTCGGCCTTCGTCTCGTCGCCAGTTCGTCGCTGCTGCTCTCGGCGGCGTCTCTGGCCATGCTCGGCGCGAGCAACTTCCATGATCCAGGCGTCGCGGTGCCCGCACTTCTAGCGCTACTGGGCCTGACACTCAGCATCGGGCTGACTGCATCCTCGATCGCCATCATGGGGTCCGTGGAAGCCAACAAGGGCGGTGCGGCTGGCTCGCTCGAAGCCACGGGCTACGAGCTTGGCACAGGGCTCGGCATCACACTCTTCGGCGTTTTCATGTCGAGCGTCTACGCCCGCTCGATGGTCCTACCGGCCGATCTTGCTGCAACACTCGGCGAAGAGGCCAGCCGCTCCATCGGCGACACTTATCTCGTCGCCCAGAGCCTACCTTCCGATCAGGCGAGTGCCCTCATCAATGCGGGCAAGGCGGCTTTCACGGCCACCCACTCTGTGCTGCTCTCGACAGCGTCGGGCCTGATCTTCTGCCTTGCCCTACTCGTCTTCTTCATGCTCGCCAAATACCGCGCGGCCACAGCAGCAGCACACTGATCAACGTATTCGCAGCGCCTCGATCAGCGCCCGCAGAGCCGGTGGCGATTGTCGCCGGCTGGGATGATAGAGATAGCACCCCGGAAAACTCGGGCACCACTCGTCGAGCACCTGGACGAGCCGCCCGGTAGCGAGATCATCGGCGACCTCTTCTTCCATGATGTAGCCAAGCCCCACCCCGGCCCGGATCGCCGCAGCGGCCAATGCGCCGTCGTTGACCACTAACGGGCCGGAGGTCAGAACCTTGATATCCTTGCCGTCCACGCGGAATTCCCAAGGCAGGAGACCACCTGAGGTCGTCAGCCGATAACCGATGCATTCATGCCGGTCGAGATCGTAGGGCGATACTGGCGGCGCTATGCGCGAAAAATAGTCCGGCGTGCCGACCACGATTGTTCTGAGATCTGGTCCAACCCGCACCGCCACCATGTCCTTATCGAGCGTTTCCCCAAAGCGAATACCTGCATCGAAGCCGGCCGCAACGATATCGACGAGTGCATCCTCGATCTGGACTTCCACCCGAATGCCAGGATTGGCGAGTAGAAAGGCTGGTAGTTTCGGCTCAAGGATTTTTTGGGCCACCCATCCAAATGTGGTGATCCGAACTTTACCGGTTGGGCTGCCTCGCCAGTCATCAAGCCCCTGCAAGCCTTCTTCGATGCTTTGGAGCGCCGGCCCAAGCGTTGCAAGCAGATGCGCCCCGGCTTCAGTCGGCGCCACGCTCCTTGTGGTTCGGGACAAGAGCCTGACGCCCAGCCTCGTTTCGAGCCCACGCATGGCATGGCTCAGCGCCGAGGTCGACATGCCAAGAATTGAAGCGGCACGCGTGAAACTGCCTTCGCGTGCAATGACGACGAAGGTGGAAAGATCATTGAGTTGATTGCGGTCCATTATTGAATTTTGCTCACAAGCTCATCCCGCCGACAAGCTCTAATGCGCGATGCTCCTGCGGCCTATTTCTGCTGCACCGGCATCGGAAAGGACCGCAAAATGAGCATGACCAACTATCGTACACTTGGAAAATCCGGCCTGATCGTGAGCCCGCTTGCCCTTGGCGCAATGACCTTTGGGACCGATCGGTGGGGCGCCGACGAAGCCACCTCCCGTGCCATCTTCGACGCTTATGTCGAGGCCGGCGGCAATTTCGTCGACACCGCCGATATTTATTCAGGCGGCCAGAGCGAAACCATGCTCGGCAGTTTTATCAGCGATCGCAATCTGCGCGATCACCTCGTTCTTGCGACCAAGTTCGGCTTCTCCCGTGAACAGGGCACCCCGCTTACTGGTGGGAATGGCCGCAAGAATATCCGCACCGCGCTGGAAGTCTCGCTCAAACGTCTCGGCACGGATTATGTCGACCTTTACTGGATGCACGTCTGGGACCGCACAACGCCTGCGGAGGAAGTTCTCGCCGCCATCGCCGATGCCATCCGTTCCGGCAAGATACTGCACTACGGCTTTTCCAATACGCCATCCTGGTATGTCGCAAGGATTGCAACGCTCGCCGAAGCCCATGGCCTCCCCAAGCCCATCGGTCTTCAATATTCCTATTCGCTGATCGATCGCGGCGTCGAACTCGACATCTTGCCTGCAGCGAACGAGTTCGGCCTTGGCCTCGTGCCCTGGAGCCCGCTGGGCGCCGGTCTTCTCACCGGCAAATATGGTCGCGAAAAGATTGCCGAGGCCAGTCGTGCGCCCTCTATGCCCGATGGCTCAGCCGATACTACCGCGACTGAAGGCCGCCTCAACGGCGACAATCCCTTTGGCGGCATGCTCTTTACCGAGCGCAATTTCGACATCGTCGACGCTGTTCGCGCCGTTTCCGAGGAAACGGGGAAAACCATGGCGCAGGTCGCCCTTTCCTGGGTCGCCGCCCGTCCTGGCATTGCTTCAGTCCTGATCGGCGCAAGCCGTACCGACCAGCTTGTCCAGAACATCGCCTCGCTGGAACTGACCCTGACGGAGGACCACCTCAACCGCCTGGAAGCGGCTACCGCCATGGAACTCGCAAGCCCCTATTTCATCTTCCAGCTCCCGCGCCAGGCCTTCTTTGGCGGCCAATCTGTATCGCCCTGGGCGACGCGCCTGGCTTAACGAATGCAGTTGGCGGCGGTCCCTCCGCCGCCAAGCTGTTCAAGTCTGCAACGCTATCCCGCCGGATAGGATGAGCCAAGGCTTGCCCCGCCTGGCCGATCGGGCGACACTGCGGCAATGACTGATTTTCTCTATTCCAGCCGCGCGGCGCTGACCTTTTCCGCTTTCGCGCTCGCCGTCTTCGCTGCTCCCACTGCCGCTCAGGCGGACGAGGTATGCCATGCGGTCGACTACAACGACGCCGCTTATGTGGTTTGCGATTTCGACAATTCCGCCGATCTCGGGCTTCACTGGACGGGCACCGATGGCCAGCCCTATCGCGCCTTTTCCGCCCTCGCCGCTGCCGAGGCCGCCGAAGGCCGCGATCTCCGCTTTGCCCTCAATGCGGGCATGTATGACACCGATTTTCGCCCCATGGGCCTTTATGCAGAAAGCGGGGAAGAGAAGACCCGGCTCAATACCAAGAGCGTCAGCGGCGACAAGGGACCGGTGCCCAACTTCTACAAGTCACCCAACGGCGTCTTCTACGTCGACCCCGAGGGAAAGGCAGCCGTGGTTACCACCGACACCTTCGCGGCGGCAAAGCCAGAAACTCGCATCGCAACCCAATCCGGCCCGCTTCTGGTCATGGATGGCGCACTCAATCCCATTCTCATCCCCGGTTCGAGCGACCGCAATCGCCGCAGTGCCATCGGCGTTTGCGGCAATGGCATGGTGCGCCTCGCCATTAGCGACACGCGCGTCAACTTCTATGATCTCGCGCAGCTCTTCCGCGAGCATCTCGCCTGCCCGGACGTGCTCTATCTCGATGGCGGTCGCGGCACCGGTATCTACCTGCCCGAGATGAAGCGCAATGACATCTCTTGGCACGGTGGCTTCGGCCCGATGTTCAGCTATTCGGTGCCAAAGCCTTAAAACATGTCTCCCGAAAGTGAGCACCAGTTTCGGGAAAAAGACATGCGCAAAAACAAACAACTAAAGCGCCAAGAGCGACTTTGAAAGATCGCGACGCGTTTTAGTGGCTGGGGCGCTGCCCCCAGCGCGCCTGCAGCGAGCGGCCGAAACCGCCCATGACGGGCGCGAAGAACAGCACGATTGTCTTGAAATAGTGGATCAAAAGGAACAGCGCCGTCAGCACGATGGCGCCGACGATGATCACGAGTTCCAGCGATAGCCCGATCGATTTGAGCCAGGCCGTCAGCAACATGCCCGGCAGGATATGCGCCGCCGCCCAGGCAAAGGCCGAGGTGACGTTGATGATGGAAAACCAGCGATAGGGCATACCCATCATCCCGGCAATCCCCGGCACCACAGCCTTCACGCCAGGAATGAAGCGCCCGATGAACACCGACTTGCCGCCATGTTTGGCGAAGAAGGCTTCGCCGCGCTCAAGCAGATCGAGATAGTTCCGAAAGGGCCAGATGGTCTTGATCCGGTCCTTGAGCGCAAAGCCGACCGTGTAGGAGATCGCGTCCCCGATCACTGCGCCCAGCACGGCGGCAAAATAGATTTCCCAGAACGGTAGCTTACCCGTCGCGATGATCCCGCCCACCAGCAGCAGCACCGGCGTCGAGGGCACGAAGAGCCCCAGGATGAACACCGCTTCACCGATGGCAACGAAAAAAATGAACGCGATCGAGAGCCAGAAATTGTCCGAAACGGAATTGAGCAGCGTTTCGAGCCAAAGCGAAATGGAATGCAAGAAATTGATCATAGGGGCGATAGAGCCGTAAGGGTAAGAAGAGGAGGAAGAAAGGTCGCGCCAGCTGTGAGCCGACTTTGGAATTCGCTAGCGGCTGGACGCCTCACTCGATCACCCCATTCACTCCACCACCATGCTGGCGCGGAACTGCCCTAAGACTATCCTGACCAAGGCGCAAATAGCCAGCGCACAAGTAAAACCAGCTGATGACAAAAGGGCGACTGTCGCCAGGCTGCATCAGGTCTTCGCGATAAGCGGAACAATCCCGCACCCCTTCCATTCCTCCTCCAGTCTCAAATCCATGGCGAACCCATCGCCATTTGCCGAGGAGCGCGAGCACCGCATGTCCAGAACAACCCATATCGCGCCCTATAAAGGCCCTGCCGGCGGGTGGGGCTCCGCTAAGTCCGTCGCCAAATATCTCGCGAGCGAAAGCCTGCTCCTTGATGGCCCCGGCATTCTTCTCAAGCAAAACAAGCCTGATGGCTTTGCCTGCGTCAGTTGCGCCTGGGCCAAGCCCCACCCCACCCATCCCGCCGAATTCTGCGAAAACGGCGTCAAGGCCACGGCGTGGGAACTGACCAAGAAGCGTGTCACGCCCAAATTCTTTGCCGAACACACTGTCAGCGAACTGCGGACTTGGTCGGACTATGCGCTTGAAGAAGTGGGACGACTGACGACCCCGCTGCGTTACGACGCCAGAACCGACAAGTTCGTTGCCGTCGATTGGTCGGAAGCCTTTGCTACCATTGGCCACGAACTCTCCGCCATTGCCGAGGTAGATCCCAAGCGCACGGTATTTTACGCTTCAGGCCGCGCCTCGCTCGAAACGAGCTACATGTATGCTCTCCTGGCCCGGCTCTATGGCAATAATAACCTGCCTGACAGTTCCAATATGTGCCACGAGTCGACCTCTGTCGGCCTCAAGGCCAGCATCGGCGTGCCTGTCGGCACTGTGGTCATCGAAGATTTTGATAAGGCCGATGCCCTGTTCTTCTTCGGCCAAAATGTCGGCTCCAACAGCCCGCGGATGCTGCATCAACTAAAGTCGGCGGTCGATCGCGGCGCCACTATCGTCGCCTTCAATCCCTTGCGCGAGCGTGGGCTCGAACGTTTCACCGATCCGCAAAATGCGGTGCAGATGGCAACGCTCAGCGAGACCAAGCTTGCACGGGAATATTTTCAGGTGCGTCCTGGCGGCGACATTGCCGTCGTCGCCGGTATGAGCCGCTGGCTGATTGAACGCGATGCGGCCGCAACGTCAGCCGGCAAGCCCGCCATCCTCGATCACGCTTTCATCGCCGAACACACTTCGGGCTTCGGTGCCTTTGCCGAATGGGTCATGAGCCTTTCGTGGTCGGATATAGAGCGCGAGTCCGGTCTGACGCAAAGGCAGATCGAAACCGCAGCCCGCATCTATGCCGAAGCCCCCGCCACCATGCTCGTCTACGGCATGGGCATCACCCAGCACAAACTCGGCGTTCAATCGGTGCAGATGCTCGTCAATCTGGCGCTGCTGCGCGGCAATATCGGCAAACCGGGCGCCGGTCTCTGCCCCGTCCGTGGTCATTCCAACGTTCAAGGACAGCGCACCGTCGGCATTTCCGAAAAGCCCGAACTCGTTCCCATCGATCGCCTTGAAGAGCAATATGGCTTTACCGCTCCGCGCGAAAAGGGGCTATCCACCATCGACGCCTGCGAGGGCATTATTGACGGCACCGTCGACGCCTTCATCGGGCTGGGCGGCAATTTCCTCCGCGCCGTTCCTGATCACGGTCAGATGGAAAAGGCTTGGACCAAGATGCGCCTCACGGTGCAGATCGCGACCAAGCTCAATCGCGGTCATCTCTTCAATGGCAAGACCGGCTTTCTGCTCCCCTGCCTCGGCCGCATCGAAAAAGACCGACAGGCCAGTGGCGAACAGATCGTCACCGTCGAAGATTCCACATCCGTCATTCACCGCTCAAAAGCGCTGTCCAAACCCGCCAGCCCCGATCTTCTCTCCGAAGCCAAGATCGTTGCCGAAATCGCCAAGGCCACACTGCCCTATAATCCGAAAGTGCCGTGGGACACCTGGGTTGGCGATTATAGCAAGGTACGCGACGCCATCGAAGCGACCTATCCCGACCAGTTCAAGGATTTTAACCGACGTATCATGCAGCCCCAAGGCTTTCGTCGCCCCATCGCTGCCAGCCATCGCGAATGGAAGACGGAAAGCGGCAAGGCAAATTTTGTCGTGCCCAAGGCACTCCATGCGAGCTTCGACGATGGCGTAGACAAAAATATCCTGCGCCTCATTACCCTCCGCAGCAACGACCAGTTCAACACCACCGTTTACGGCTACGATGATCGCTTCCGCGGCATCCACGGCACCCGCGATGTTCTCCTGATCAACCAGGCGGACATGGAGCGCTTTGGGATCAGCGAAGGCCAGATAGTGGGCCTAAAAACCGTGGCGGACGATGGTGTCGAACGCAGCCTTGGGGGTCTCCGCGCCACCGCCTACAACATTCCGCCCGGAAGCGTCGGTGGCTACTATCCCGAATGCAATGTGCTGATCCCGATCTATCAGCACGCCGAGGAAAGCAAGGTCCCAGCCGCCAAATCCGTCCCGGTCAGGCTCGTGCCATGAGCTTTGCCACCCATTCCGCTTATGCCCCGCAAAGCTGGGGCCGCGGCCGCACCGAGCGTAATCTTGCCGAGGAAGTCGCTGTCGCCATCGTCGTCAATGGCAGCACGCTCGCCGTCATGATGGCCACCCCCGCCGATCTCGAGGCCTTTGGCATCGGCTTTGCACTCACCGAGTGCATTATCGAAGCCGCGACTGAAATCGAGCGTATCGAAGTGCTCGACCATGATCTCGGCATCGAGGTGCGGCTCTGGATCGGCATGGATAAGGCTCACGCCCTCGCCAAACGCCGCCGCCAGCAGGCTGGTCCGACCGGTTGTGGCCTCTGCGGCATCGAAAGCCTTGAAGCGGCCATGCGCGACATTGCCCCCGTCACGACGTGCCTCGATCTCTCGACCGAAGACATCACCGCCGCCGCTGCCAGCCTCCGCCCCGCCCAAGGCCTCAATGCCGCAACCCACGCCGTCCATGCCGCCGCGCTCTGGCACCGTGAAAACGGCCTTCTCGCCATCTGCGAAGATGTCGGCCGCCACAACGCCCTCGACAAACTCGCCGGCCGCGCTGCCCAGATGAACCTGCCCGCCCGAGAATGCGCCGTGCTGCTAACGAGCCGCGTCTCGATCGAACTGATCCAGAAAACAGCGCGCCTTGGTGCACCGACACTGATCGCCATTTCGGCACCGACCCGCCTTGCCGTCGACGCCGCCCAGAGAGCCGGCATCACCCTGATCGGTGTTGCCCGCGAAGACGGTTTTGAAATCTACGGGGCTTAAAAGCAAAGGGTGGCACGGTAGACCCGCACCACCCTTTGCCGGGCTCTTTCCAAGGAGGACAAAGAAAGAGCCCAACCGCAACGGTCAAACTTTTAGTGCCGCACCAGCTCCGCCCCCGGCGCCGCCTTGGCCCCGGTCATGAAGGCCACCGCGTCGGACATCGTATAGTCCTTGGGATCGATCAGGCACAGCCGCCGTCCAAGCCTATGGACATGGATACGATCTGCCACCTCGAACACATGCGGCATGTTGTGCGAGATCAGGATGATCGGAATGCCCCGCGCCCGCACGTCATGGATCAGATCGAGTACACGCCTCGACTCCTTTACCCCCAATGCCGCCGTCGGCTCATCAAGAATGATGACTTTCGATCCAAAGGCCGCCGCCCGCGCCACTGCCACGCCCTGCCGCTGACCACCCGAAAGCGTCTCCACCGCCTGGTTGATATTCTGGATCGTCATCAGGCCAAGATCGGACAGCTTCTGCCGCGCTATCCGCTCCATTTCCGGCCGGTCGAGCTGTCGCAAGACACTGCCCATGAAGCCGGGCTTCCGCAGCTCGCGCCCCATGAACATATTGTCCGCGATCGAGAGCGCCGGAGACATGGCAAGGGTCTGATAAACCGTCTCCACCCCTGCATGCCGGGCAGCGATCGGCGAGGGGAAACTGACCTTCTTGCCTTCGAGGAAAATGTCGCCACTATCGGCCTGGATAGCGCCCGAAAGCGCCTTGATCAGCGACGACTTGCCCGCGCCATTGTCCCCGATCACCGCCAGGATTTCACCCGGCATCAGATCGAAGTCGCAATTGTCGAGCGCCGTCACCTTGCCATAGCGCTTGTTGAGGCCGCGCGCATAAAGAACCGGTTCCATCACGCAGACACCTTTCTGATCCACTGATCCACCGCCACGGCGGCAATGATGAGAACGCCGATGAGGAGATAGGTCCACTGCGCATCGGCCCCGAGGAGCCGCAGCCCGAGCGAAAACACACCCACGATCAGCGCGCCGAACAGCATGCCCATGATCGAGCCGCGTCCGCCAAAAAGCGAAATGCCGCCGATCACAACAGCCGTGATGGATTCGATATTGGCCGTCTGCCCCGATGTCGGCGAAACCGACCCGATGCGCCCGATCAGCACCCAGCCGGCAAAGGCGCAGATCAGCCCCGAAAGCATGTAGACCGAGATCAGCACGGCCCGCGTGTTGACGCCCGCAAGCTTGGCCGCCTCGGCATCATCACCCACCGCATAGACATGCCGCCCCCAGGCCGTGTGCCGCAGCACATAGGCGAGCACCAGCACGATGGCGATGAAGGCGATGACGCCGTAGGTGAACACCGCCCCGGCCACCGAAAACGACTGCCCGAAAAATTGCAGGATCGGCGCCTGCGTCTCGATCTCCTGGGCCCGGATCGTCTCATTGCCGGAATAAAGGAAGTTGGTGGCAAGCGCGATCTGCCAGACGCCCAGCGTCACGATAAAAGGCGGCAGTTTGACTCGCGCGATCAGCCAGCCGTTGATGAAGCCGATAAAGGTGCCAAGCACCAGCCCGCAGCCAATCGCCACGGCCGGCGGCATGCCGAGCTTGAAGGTAAACTGCCCCATCACGACTGAACTCAGAACCATGATAGCGCCGACCGAGAGATCGATACCGGCCGTCAGGATGACCAGCGATTGCGCAGCCCCGACGATACCGACGATCGCCACCTGCTGCAGGATCAGCGTCAGCGCAAAGGACGAGAAGAATTTGCCGCCTAAAAGCGCGCCAAAGACGATGATCGAAAGAACCAGCACGATCAGCGGCACGAGCGCGGGATTGCTATGCAGCGCATGCTGCAGCCGCGACAAGAGCGTCACCGGCTGGTCAAAGCTCGCCACCGTCTCGGTGCGGCGCGCGAGGCCGGCATCGGCCTCGATATGATTGGTCATTGGGTCCTCCTCCCTGTCCAATAAAGCCGGGGCAGCCTTGCGCCGCCCCGGCTCGCTAGTCTGTCACTGAGCCATCAGCCCCAGCAGAGCTTGGCGCCTTCGGTCGTATCGATGCTGTCGACCCCGGCCACCGGCTGGTCGGTGACAAGCTTGACGCCGGTATCGAAGAAGTCCTTGCCTTCGGTCGGGGTGGGCTTGGCGCCGCTATCGGCCCAAGCCTTGATCGCCTCGACGCCGAGCGCTGCCATCTGTAGCGGATATTGCTGCGAGGTCGCGCCAATCACGCCATCCTTGACGTTGGCAACGCCCGGGCAACCGCCGTCGACGGAAACGATGGTCACATCCTTTTCGCGCCCGATCGACTTCAGCGCTTCATAGGCGCCAGCCGCGGAAGGCTCGTTGATCGTATAGACGACATTGATCATCGGATCCTTGGCGAGGAGGTTTTCCATTGCCTTGCGGCCGCCTTCCTCGTTGCCCGACGTCACGTCATGGCCGACGATGCGCGGATCGCTTTCATCGCCCCACTTGTTCGGATCACCCACATCGATGCCGAAGCCGGTGAGGAATCCCTGATCGCGCAGCACGTCGACGCTGGGCTGGCTGACGGCCAGATCGAGCATGGCGATCTTGGCGTTGGCCGTTTCCGCACCAAGCTTGCCAGCCGCCCATTTGCCGATCAGTTCACCGGCAAGGAAATTGTCCGTCGCAAAGGTCGCGTCGGCCGAGTCGATGGGGTTGAGCGGGGTATCGAGTGCAATCACCAGAAGCCCGGCATCACGCGCCTTCTGCACCGACTGCACGATCGCCGAGGTATCCGACGCAGCAATCAGAATCCCCTTGGCGCCATCGGCGATGCAGGTTTCGATGGCAGCAACCTGGGTTTCGTGGTCGCCATCGATCTTGCCGGCAAAGGCCTTGAGCGTCACGCCCAGTTCCTGGGCCTTGGCTTCGGCGCCTTCCTTCATCTTGACGAAGAACGGATTGGTGTCGGTCTTGGTGATGAGGCACGCGCTCACCGCGTCCTGTGCCATGGCAGCCGAAGACATCACGGCAAGGCTCAGCGCCGTGCCAATAAGCAGCTTCTTCACTTTGTGTCTCTCCCTGGTCACCAACCTTGCCCAAGCGGCTCCTCCACTGGCTGAAGGCTGGTTTCATGCGTTTTGACCTCCTCATGGTGGCGCGTCCAAATCGGCGCGTCAATATATAAATCTCATTTATTTATTTATTCGGCTGATGCTATCTTCCGCTTGGCAAAACCTCCAACTATGGTGCCGGCCATGACGACGGCAAACATCAGAAGCGTAAGCAGCGGGGTCAATCAGAGCGGTGTTCGGGACCACAACGAACGGCTGCTGCTGACCCTGTTGCAACGCCATGGCGCGCTTGCCGGCAGCGATCTCGCACGCCTTGCAAACCTCTCGCCGCAAACGGTTTCCATCATTCTGCGCGAAATGGAGTCCGAAGGGCTCCTCGCGCGCGGTGCCCCGGTCAAGGGCAAGGTCGGCAAGCCGTCCGTGCCCATGTCGCTGGCCGAGGGCGGCGTCTTGTCCTTGGGCTGTAAAGTCGGCCGCCGCAGTGCCGTCCTGCTGCTTGCCGACTTCCGCGGCACCGTCCGCCAGCAGCTCCAGATCACCTATGCCTATCCGCTCCCCGAGCGCATCTTTGCTTTCCTCCGCGAGGGGCTCGCCGAAATTCTCGCCTCCTGCTCAGCCAGCGAGCGCAAGCGCATTTGCGGCATCGGCATCGGCGTTCCCTTCGAACTCTGGAAGTGGAACGAACTGGTTGGCGCCCCGGCCGAAGAATTCTCGCTCTGGAAAGACGTCGATTTTGCCGCCGAGCTCGCAAAATTCACCGATCTGCCGGTGAGCCTCGTCAATGACGCCACCGCCGGTTGCCAGGCCGAGCATGTCTATGGCCGCGGCAAGGAATTTCGCGATTACGCCTATTTCTTCGTCGGCGCCTTCATTGGTGGCGGCATCGTCCTCAACAACACAGTCTATCAGGGCCACCATGGCAATGCCGGCGCTCTTGGCTCGCTGCGCAGTTTCGGCCCGCAGGGCGAAAGCCAGCAATTGATCGATGTTGCCTCGATCCACCTCCTCGAAACACGCCTCGTAGAAAATGGCCAAGACGCAGCCGGCCTTTGGACCCTGCCCCAGGACTGGAGCCGCTATTCCCGCTTCGTCGAGCCCTGGATTGGCCGCACTGCCCAGGAGCTTGCCCGCGCCAGCCTCTCGGTCTGTGCGGTCATCGATTTCGAGGCCATTTTGATCGATGGCGCCTTCCCCGATCCGGTCAAGCACGAGCTCGTCGAGCGCACCCGCAGATACCTGCTAAACCAGGATATGCGCGGCCTCATCACGCCCCGCATCGAGGCCGGCACTGTGGGCTTCAATGCCCGCGCGATTGGTGCTGCCACAACCCCGCTCTTTGATCGCTATTTCATGAACGGCAGCATTCGGGTGCAGTAAGCTGCCATCCGGCCCTTGCTCCCACCTCAAAGCCATCGCTCTATGGACGCACGAAAATCATGTCGAGCTGCCTCGTGTCCCTTCCCACCGCAGATCGCGTCCGCCTCCCCTTCATAACCCAGCGTCCAAGTGACGGCGGCTGTGGTCTCTACGTTCTTCAGATGCTGACGGGAAAGCCGTTCGATGAACTCGTCGCTATGGTAGATTGGCGCGACAAGGCGTCTTTTCACATGGCCTGGCCCGAAATGACCAAGGCACTGACCGATCTCGATGTGACCCATAACGGCCCTCATACGGTTAACACCTGGGACAAGGTGAAGGGCCTCGCAATCGTCCACGTCGCCGACGACCATTTCATGCTCTACGACGCCGACAATCAGGTGTTTTACGATCCCTGGGAATGGACCGGGCCCTCGACCCAATCCAATCGTCTGCCCTTTAGTTACGTGCGGGTCGACGCCCTGAACGCTTGAAAGAATCCGATTGCCTGATCCATATCACCCGTTACGATAGGAAAAGCCGCTGGAGGAGCGGTTGCTGCCGGCCCTGCCCTGGGCACGGCCAATACGGGCAGATCAATGCAAAAGACTTGGACCGCCGACAACGGCGACGGCACGTTCACCAATCCGCTTTTCTACGAAGAATTCTCCGATCCCGACATCATCCGAGTGGGCGATGATTTCTATATGACCGGCACCACCATGCACACCATGCCTGGTCTGCCGGTGCTCCACTCGACCGATCTCGTCAATTGGACGCTCCTCGGCTACGCGGTGGAAACGCTCGATCTCGGCCCCGAATTCCGCCTCGACGACGGCGAGATTTATGGCCAGGGCATTTGGGCGCCCTGCATCCGCTATCGCGACGGCACCTTTTATATCTTCTCCAACGTCAACAAGCAGAAGACCCAGATTTTTACCGCCACCGATCCGCGCGGTCCCTGGACGCACACGGAGGCCGAATACAATTACCACGATCTCGCGGTTTTCTTCGATGATGATGGACGGTCCTATGTCGTCTGGGGCTATCGCAATCTGAAAATTGCCGAACTCGACGAAACGCTCCATCGCGTCATTCCCGGCACCGAGCGCGATCTGACGCCGCCCGAAAGCCTGATGGGCGAAGGCGCGCATTTCTATAAGGTTGACGGCAAATACATTATCATCAGCGCCTGGTTTGCCGGCCCAATGCGCATGCCCTGTGCCCGCGCCGATCACATAGACGGGCCTTGGGAGATCAATGCCGCGATTTCCATCGACGAAGATTTCGGCCTCATGGAAGGCTATAAAATCAAGGGCGCCGGCATTCCCTTTACGCTTGAGCCGCCCTTCGAAATCGTGCCACCCGATCCGGCCCAGAATGGTCGCCTCAACCTCCACCAGGGCGGCATCGTCGATACACCAAGCGGCGAATGGTGGGCATGGTCGATGATGGACTACAATTCCCTCGGCCGCCTCACCGCCCTCTCACCCATCACCTGGCACGAAGGCTGGCCCTATTTCGGCCTCCCCGGCAATCTTGGCCGCACCCCGCGCACCTGGGTCAAGCCCACCGTTGCCAAAGCTTCGCCACCATCCGTCCCCTGGCCCCAACGCAGCGACGATTTCGACGCGGAAACTCTCAATCCGCTCTGGCAGTGGAATCACGTTCCGGTACCCGAAAACTGGTCCCTCACCGAGCGGCCCGGTCATCTTCGACTTAAGACTATGCCCGCGGAAAATTTCTGGTGGGCCAAAAACTCCTTGACCCAGCGCGCCGTCGGGCCGGCCTCGACTGCCACGGCAAGCCTCGATGGCACACATCTCAAACCCGGGGACGTTGCTGGCCTCGCGCTCCTTGGCATGCCCTGGCGCTGGATTGGCCTCGCCCGCACCGAAACCAGCTATGAAATCCGCCTTTTCGACTACCAGACCGGGAAGACCCTTACCGCTCCTGCGTCCAGTCCGATGGTGCAGCTTCGCGTCGCCTGCGACTTCCTGACCGAAGAGGCCCAATTCAGCTTCTCCTCAGACGGCCAAACGTTCGAGAACCTGGGTGAGCGGATGATCATGATCTTCCAGCTCAAGACCTTTCAGGGCATACGCTACGCCCTCTTCGCCTATAACGAACTGAACCAATCCGGCGGCCATGCCGATTTCGATCGCATCGAGATCGACGAGCCGCACCCGCGCGGCCTGATGGAGCCAATCCCGGCCGGCCAGCGTGGCGCACTTGTCTTGGCCAATTTCCCCACCAGCGGCTTTACAGCCGACCTCGGCACCATCGTCGGCGGCCCACCTATGGACCTTCGCGTTGAAGCGGTCGACCTTGGCCGGGTTATTCTCCACCACCGGAATGGTCCGCTTTCCGTCACGGCTGGCGGCGTCGTGACCGTAGGTGGGGTCAATGGTCCTGCGACCCATTGGCAGTGGATGGAAACACCAACCGGCGAAATCATTCTTATGTCGCTCGCCACGAACCGCTTCCTTCGTATTTGCGCCGATGGCCGCGTGCGTGCCGACAGCCCCGGTCCCACCCCGGATGGGCGAGACGGAACGCGCTTCAGGTTCGTGTACGGCCAAGCGGAATAGGACCGGACGAAGCTAAACCACTATCAAATATAAATAATCGGAACGATTGGCAGGCTCGTGCGTTGGAAATTGCGCTCCTAGGGCGAACCTGGGTGCGACATCGCCGTTCACCTCAACTATCAGGCCTCAATTGAAGTAAACGCCACCGACAATTGCGTAAAATGCCAGGTTTTTTTCGTCCGCAATGTTCACCGGCACTTCGTAGGGTTGCCCCATTACCAGGAGGTAACAATGGACCAGCGCATCACGGATGGTGCCGACTATTTCGAACATTTTGGTGAGATAGAAAGTCTCGCGCCTTCGGAAGTCCGCAAGGGTATCTCCCCCCTCCCCACCATCAAGTTCACAGACGGCAAGATCGTCCACAATGTCATGGTGGATTCAGCGCTCGCGCCCTTCCTGCAGCCTGGTCGCACCGGCTGTTACCTTTTGAGCCGCCTCGGTCGGAGCATGGTCGTCGTCGGTGCTCATATCGAAGGCGAAGGCTATCGCATGGCCGACCACGACATGTGGCATGCCCGCAAGAGCCGCCAGTTGATCTTTACGCTCTGCTTCCTGCTCGCCACGCTTCTTCTCGGGGGGATCGCTTATTTCGACGATCCAAGCTTTACCGTTCTGACCCTGGTCGGAGCCGCCTTGACCGTGATCAGCTATTTGCCCTATCGCGCCAGCGCCCGCATCGCTGCCCTTATCGAGGGCCTCAACGCGCGTGACACCTGTCACCCAGGGGAAAACACCAAGCTGTCCGGCCCGGCGCTGCAGGCCGAGATGCTTTTTGCCGACGCCGCTTAGCGAACTTGCCGCTGGGCGAACACAATCGCTTATGATCGTATGGGCCCGTTGAGAGGACCCATACCGTGACGACGCATTTCTCCTTTATCTCGGGCGCACTTGATCGCGCCGCACATCTGCGCGGCAACACCGGCATCAAGGACGACCCGGCTGCCCGCACCCTTGTCTTCTGGCGCGGCAAGCTGCTGACCGGCGCCGACAACCAACCCATCCTCTCTTCACTCGATCACCCCGCCCTAGGCGATGCGCGCGAGCCAGCGATCTTTCTCGGTCTCACCGAAGCAGGTCCGCGCTTCGCCATCGACCTCGCGCTCTGGGTCCCGCTCGAGGACGCCGCAACCATCGGTGAGTTCATCGATCAGAGCCAGCAGGTTCATCCCGGCTGGCCCGATTCCCGTTTTGCCGAAGTCCGCGCCCTGATGCCCAACCTCGCATCGCTCGATGGAGAAATGATCGCGACCAGCCGCGCCCTTATCGGCTGGCATGGCTCACACCGCTTTTGCTCCAATTGCGGTACCGAAACTGTAACCGAAAACGCCGGCTGGGTTCGTCGATGTCAACGGTGTGGTAACCAACACTTCCCCAGAACCGACCCTGTGGTGATCATGGCGATCACGCGCGGCGACCAGCTTCTCCTCGGCCGCGGCCCGAGTTGGCCCGAGGGCATGTATTCCCTCCTCGCCGGCTTCGTCGAACCTGGGGAAACCATAGAAAGTGCAGTGCGCAGAGAGGTTTACGAGGAAAGCCACATCGCGGTCGGCCAAGTCCGGTACGTCGCCTGCCAGCCCTGGCCCTTCCCAATGTCCCTCATGTTCGGCTGCCATGGCGAAGCCACGAGCGACGACATCACCATCGACCCACTCGAACTCGCCGATGCCCGCTGGGTCAGCAAGGCCGAAGTCCACCAAATCCTTGCGGGAACACACGAATCCATAACTCGGCCGCGCAACGGCGCCATAGCCGGCGCCCTTATCGAAGCATGGGCCAATGATCGCCTGCTCGACCGAACCTATTGGCAGGACTAGCCTTTCACAGCACCACCCGTCAGCCCCGAAATCACATGGCGCTGCGCGAGCAGGAAAAAGGCAATCGCCGGCATGATGGAAAGGGTCAGGAAAGCCAGGATGCGCGGCCAGTCCGATCCCTACTGCCCATGAAACTGCATGATCCCGAGAAGCCAGGTGTACTTGCCCTCCGAATTCAGGACGATCAGCGGCAGAAGGAAGCTGTTCCAGCTGCCGCCAAAGTTGAACACGCCAACCGTTGCGATAATCGGCAGGCAAAGCGGCAGGGTCACATACCAATCGATACGGATGTAACCGCAATTGTCCATGCGCGCGGCATCGATCAGCTCCTTCGGTAACTCCTTGAAAAAATTACGGAACAGCAGAACCGAGAAGGAAAAACGCTGAACGCCACCTGCACGATGATGTCGCCCCAATGGCTATCGAGTATGCCAAGATCACGCATCTTGATAAAAAGCGGCAGAATGCCCGTCGCCGATGGAAACAGCAGGCCAAGCATCAGATAGCCCATGATGAACTTGCTGCCGAAAAACTTGATATGGGCCAGAGCGAACGCCCTCATCGAAGCAACGAGCGTCGAGAGCACCACCGTCCCTGTCGCGATCAGGAACGAGTTCCAGAGTGAAGAAAGATAGCGCGGCCCGCCCAGGATCTCAACGAACCGAACATTTTATAGAGGCGCAGGCGGGCAGCCCAACGCTGACGGCAACTGCCCAGGTGATCGAACAGCTCGGTGGCGTATCTTACGTTTATGCTCTGGCCACAGACGGGGAAACCAAGATCACCATCCAGCAAAAGGGCCATTCTCGCGTCGCCGGTGGCATGCTTGTTACCGTCGGCATCAAGGATGGCGCCGCCCTTGCCTTCGACCCGAAAGGGCTGCGGATTTGAAGTAATATGCTGGGCGGCAGATCACGCCCAGCCCGTTTCGCTCACAGCGAAAAGGTCTTGCCTGCGGTGAGTTCGACTGTGGTTTTATGATCGGTGTGAATCGTGACAGGCCGGTTCCGATCGCTGCGTATTCGCAGCCAGGTCAGCTTGCCATCGGCCCAGCCAAAATCGAGCTCCAGCCCACCGCGCGCCCGAAGGCCAAGGACAGAGCCTGTTGGCCATTGTTTCGGCAAAGCTGGCAGGAGCCAAAGATCGTTTTCGCTCGATTGCGCCAGCATTTCCAGGATCCCCGCCGCGCCCCCAAAATTGCCGTCGATCTGGAACGGTGGATGGGCATCGAACAGGTTGTTGTAGCTGCGCGCAGGGCTGAGCAGGAGTTTCAGCACATCATGAGCATGCCCGCCTTCGCGAAGACGCGCCCAGAGGTTGATGCGCCAGCCAATGCCCCAGCCCGTCGCCTCGTCTCCCCGTATTTCCAGAGATTTTCGCGCTGCTGCCGCCAAATCCGGCGTGCCGTCGACAGTAATCTGGTCGCTCGGATAAAGCCCATAGAGGTGAGAGACGTGGCGATGATGGATTTCTGGAACGTCCATGTCCCAATCCTCCATCCATTCCTGCAATTGGCCTGCCTTGCCGATACGATGTTCGGGAAGACGGCTCCGCGCTTCCTCGGCCTGCTGGACGAGGTCGGCATCCTCCCCCAATTGTTCGGCGGCTGCGGCAAAGGCCGAAAAGAGATCGCGAAGGATCTGGTTGTCCATGGTCGGCCCCGCGCAGAGCGCGACGCCGTGGGGATGTCGATTTTCCGGCGAAATGGATGGCGCGGTGACGAGATAATTGGTCCCCGGCATGGCGACGAGCGTATCGAGCGCAAACAGCACGGCACCTCTGAGCGGACCATAAAGCCGTCGCACAAGAGCATCGGGCCGTCCGGCAAACCGGGCGTGATCCCATAGTTGGGCCATAAGCCAGGCGCCGCCCGTTGGCCACATGCCCCAAAAGGCGCCATCGACCGGACCGGTGGCGCGCCACAAATCGGTATTGTGATGGAGCACCCAGCCGCGCGCGCCATAATGGGCGCGTGCCATCTCGGCGCCGGTGATCGAAAGATCCTCAGCGAGCGCTACGAGAGGGTCGACCATGTCCGGCAAGTTGGCGGGATCGGGCAGCCAATAGTTCATCTGGAGATTGATATTGGCGGTATATTTGCTGCCCCAAGGCGGCCGCGTGTCCTTGTTCCAGATGCCCTGCAGCGTCGTCGGTTGCGTGCCGGGGCGGCTCGATGAAATCATCAGGTAGCGCGCATATTGGACATAGAGCGCGGCAAGGCCGGGATCGTCGCCCGAGGCGAAATTGGCAATGCGCTGGTCTGTCGGAAGGTCATCCCGGCCCGCGCCAAGATCGATCTCCAACCGATCGAACAGCGCTCGATGGGCCGCGATGTGGCGGGCGCGGAGGGTTTCGAAATCCGCCTCAAGATAGGCATCGCGTCGCGCTAGGAGCTGGGCGTTGGGATTCCCTGAAACGTCATCGAAGCGAACAAAGCTGGTCGCGATATCGAGGAGAATGAGCGCTTCCGTCGCATCGCGCACGACCAGGCGGCGGCCGCGGCGCTCGACCGTGCCGCCTGTGACACGGAGATGCGCATCGATGCCGAAGCTAAGTTGCCCGTAGACCCCATGCTTGCCGAAATTGTGTCCGCGGTAGACGAGGCTACCTTCGTCGCCCTCGATGATATCGCCGGGCTGCGGACTATCGAGCCACACCTCGAAATCGAGCAGCTTTGAAACAGATGAAGCCAGATGCAGCACCAGGACGTCATCAGCCGCGGAGACGAAGGCGGTGCGCGTATAATGCGGGGCATCGGGATCAAGACCCGAACCAAGCAGCGCATAAGTGGTGATCGTGGTGGCGGTTGCGAGATCGAGCTTGCGCTCATAGCTGCCGGGCACCGCTTCGTGCCGGAAATCGATAAAGAGGTTGCCGGCCGGCTGGTAACTCATCTGCGAATGCGGCTTGGCCAAGAGATGCGCCTGGGCGAGGTCATGAGCCTCGCCATAGCGCCGTGCAAAGAGATGCTCGCGAACCGCGGCGAGGTTTGGCAGGGCTTCGGGATTGGTCGGTTGATAGGGACCACCCGACCAGAGGGTGGACTCATTGAGCTGCAGTTCCTCGCGCCCGACGCCGCCATGCAGCATCGCGCCAAGACGCCCATTGCCTAAGGGAAGGGCATCCGTCCACTCGGTAGCCGGTTGGCGATACCAGAGAGTATCGGTCATCAGATGTTCCGCAGCCGAGCGCCAGAGGACGAGAAAAGCATGGTCCGATCGGGCCTGATGCCGAAAGAGAGAACGTCGCCGGCCTTGATCCCGGGCCGTTCGCGGGCCTCGATGACGACGCTTTCGCCGGACGAGAGCGTGCCATAGACAAAGCGCGTGCCGCCGAGATTTTCGACGACATCAACTGTGACATCGACATCCGCCGCTCCCTGCCCCGGCTCGACAAAATGCTCGGGCCGCACGCCAACCAAAACTTTTTCCTCAGCGCCGCTGGCTGGCAACGCCCCACCGGCTTCCAGCCGCACCTGCCCGCTACCCAGCCCACCACGCAAAAAGTTCATGCGGGGCGAGCCGATAAAGCCAGCAACGAAGAGATTGTCGGGATTGTCGTAAAGCTCTTCGGGCGTACCCGCCTGTTCGATCTTGCCGGAGCGCATGACGACGATCTTGTCCGCCAGCGTCATGGCTTCGGTCTGATCATGGGTCACATAAATCATGGTCGAACCAAGCTGATTGTGCAGCTTGGCGATCTCTACGCGCATCGAGACGCGCAGTTCAGCGTCGAGGTTGGATAGCGGCTCGTCGAAAAGGAACACTTCGGGATCGCGGACGATAGCGCGCCCGATGGCGACGCGCTGGCGCTGGCCGCCGGAGAGTTGACCCGGCTTGCGCTTGAGGAGTGGCTCGATTTGTAGTGTCTTGGCGGCCACTGCCACCCGCGCAGCAATCTCCTCCTTGCTCAACCCCGCCATGCGCAGGGAAAAGCCGATATTCTGTTCCACCGTCATATGCGGATAGAGCGCGTAATTCTGGAACACCATGGCGACGCCGCGCTCGATCGGATCGGCTTGGTTCATGGTCTTGCCATCGATCGACAACGTGCCCTTGGTAATCGGCTCGAGCCCGGCGATCATGCGCAATAGGGTGGATTTGCCGCAGCCAGATGGGCCAACAAAAACCGTGAAGCTCCCATCGTCAATGGAGAGGTTGAGACCCTCGATGACTTCCAGAGCGCCGTAAGATTTGCTGACATCGGTCAGCACCACATTTGCCATTCTCGCCTCCTCCAGGCGTGGCTCCCTACCGGCGCAAGCGTCGGGTCGAGCCTCTTAGCGTAATATCTGCGTCGATCCGCATCGTCCGCTTGCCGAGCGAACCCGAGCCCAATCTCTCATCAAGGATAGAGACGATGGCTTCAGCCATCTTGTCGACCGGCTGACCCACCGCCGTGATCCCCGGCACATGCACGGAAAAGGCCGGAACATCGTCGAAGCTGACAAAGGTCATGTCGGTGGGTATCGACACATTGTGCTCGCGCAGCCAGCGCAATGCCCCGATGCTCATATTGTAATTGGCGCCGAAAACGGCCGTGGGCGGATTGGGCAGCGCCATCAGGTCACCCATGGCGCTATAGCCGCGCTGTTCATTCCAGCGCGCATCGACCACCAGTTCTGGATACTCTTCTACGCCGTGGTCCCGCAATGCATCGCGATAACCTTCGAGCCGGTCGCGGGCGACGGAATCGGCGAGATGTCCGTGAATGATGGCAACCCGCTCGTGGCCGAGGTCGAGCACATGGTCGACCAACCGCTTGCTGGCGCGGCGGTTTTCGACAAAGACCCGGTCTGCTGCAAGGCCAGGCAGATCATTGTCATAGAGCACCGCCAGCATGCCCTGCGCGATGTAGGGCTCGATGCGCTGGCGTAGCTCTTCATTGCCATCCATCACCACCGCATCGACGCGATGGCCGGCGAAAAACTCAATCCCGTCCATGAACGAAGTGGGATCAGTATCGTGGCAATAGCAGAGCACCGCACGGCCCGTCTGGCGCATGTGCCGGCTGAGACGATCGAGCAGCGCTGCATGGAATTCACCAACGGCCGGAACCATAAGCCCAACCATATGACTGGTATTGGTCTTCATCGCCGCCGCGGCGCTGTTGCGACGATAGCCCAATTCGTCGATGACCTGCGCAATACGCTCGCGATTACCGCCGCGAATGGGCTGATCGTTGAGATAGCGCGACACCGTCCCGACCGCGACACCGGCCGCCCGGGCAACATCGATAATGGTCGCCGGGCGGGCTTTATTGATCGCTTGATCGGTCATTGGTCTGCGAATCCTTCGTGAATGCGCCCGAAACGCTCCCGACGGGCACCTTCTGCTTGGATAATGCGGCTTGGACACAGGCGCTACCGCCACCGCCCAGGCTTTTGCCCACTCAGGCATTTTGCTCGAACACCACGGCCGCATGGATGCGCATGCGATCGAGCGTTACGCCATATTGGCCATTGCCCAGATCGGTGACCTCTACCGGCTCACCGGACACGGCCTCGAATGCCCGTCTGGGGGCTGAGGGCAAGCGCACCTTTGCCGTGACGGGCCCAATGGCTGGAATGTCCTCGATCATCTCCATGACCCTTGTGCCATCCCGTGTCGGCACGGCATTGCCGCGCACTTGCGGCGCGCCATAGAGGAGATGGAGAATGTGTCTTCCGCGATTTTCCTGCTGCGTGAGGGAAGCACGGCCCGAGCTCGGCAGATCGGTTTCGAGGGCAGCGTCGGGCAGCAAGCGTTTGAGCAGGCCCCGGACAATGTAGCGATAGAGCGGCTGCCCCATGGCGCGATAGATCGAAAAGATCGGGTAAGCGATATAGCCGACGCCATTGTGGAGCGTAACACCCGCCCCAAGCGGGGCCGATGCGACATTGTCGGGCGCATGGGCGTGTGAGGAGAAATGCGCATAGGTCCGGTTGAAATAGGGTGGCATGACCTCTGCCAATACCTCCGCGCCTTCGGGGGTAATCGCTTGGGCCCGGCCATAGACGACGAAGGGCGACGTGGTCATGGATTGGTCGAGCGAAGCGCTGGTGCGGAGGTAGGATGGGTTGAAATCGACCGGGCCGAGATTGCGTATGCCGGCGGGGACGGCGAAGAATCCATCATCCTGAAGCGCAGAAATACCGCTCAGGATCAGCTTGCCGCCCGCCTCGACATAGGCATTGAGCCGGGCCTGCAGTTCGCCCTCAACCGGCACTTCATCGGGCAAGATGATGACGCGATAGTGCGCAAAATTGACGCTTGGGTCGATGACGTCGAAGGGCTGCTGCAATTCCTGCAGCATTTGCGCCGCGCCATCATCGGCATTGTTGTTGCGGTCCCCCGCATGATGGAAATATTCCGCCGAGAGGATTGCGACCTCGGACACCTGCCGCGCGTCTTCAAGATAGGGTTCGAGCTTTTCAACGCGGGCATAGGCGGGGCCGATCGAGGCATAGGTATCGGGATTGATCGCGCCGCTCGGATGCAATTGATCCCCGACGAGGCATTTCGAGCCCAGCGCCACCATCTGCGCGGCCTCGAACTCGAGCGCATCGGGATGTTTGAAGCCGCCGAATTCGCCCCAGGACGTGTGGAATTTGCCGGTATGGGCGACGAAATCGAAGCCGAGCGTAGCCGCATAACGGGCGCTGGCCGGGAAGTGGTTATAACCCCAGCCGCCGGTCGGCAGGCTTTCGAGCTCGAGATGGGAATAGGGCTCGAAGCGTTGCGGACCCTGCTTATGGATATGGCCGCAATTGTAAAAGATCCGAAGTCCCGGGAATTCGGCATTGAGCGCCGCGCTCATTTCGCGTCGGAAACGATCATTGACCCATTCGTCCTTGGTGAGGCGATCGGCGTGGATTTCGGGATCAAGTCCCATCTCCGCCATAGTGTCGAGACAGGCCTGGCAAACGCAATCGGGCGCGAGGACGATATCAAAGAAGATGCCGGGCGTTGCATAGGTGCTGGCGACTTCCCGCGCCATACCCAGGAGCTCGTCGCGATATTCCTTGTGGTTGAGGCAGAGCGTATGCCATCCCGCTTCAAGCTGGGCGGGATCGAAGCGGTTGTCTGTGGCTGAGCGGACCCGCCATTCCGGATGGAGCCGCGCATTGCGCTCGTCCCACTGCACGGTGATGTAGATTGGGCATTCCATATCGGCCGCATTGAGCGCATCGACCATTTCGCCAAGCAGATCAGGCCGCGACAGGTTCGGGTGCGGAGCGCCGATCTTGGTCGGGTAATAGGCCCAGCCGTGATGGCACTTGGCGAAGACCGTGATGGAATCGACATGCGCCCTTTTCAGTGTGTCGACGAAGTCGGCCGCATCGAAATCCTTGCCGATATCAGGAATATGTTCGGATGTGTGGAAGTCGAGATGGATCTGACGGTAGCGCAGCGGCTTGTTGGTGCGTTGGATAGTCATTCTTTAGCCCCTGTGCGGGTCTGCGACCCGGCGGCAAATTGGCGTTGAAAGATCACGAAGACGATGAGCGGGACGATCGTGGTGACGATGGCGGCAACCGACCGCAGATCCCAATTGCTCTCATAGGTGCCCGAAACCTTGGTCAGGAGAACGGGCAAGGGTTGCATGCTCCGCAGATAGAGCATGGGAAGGAGGAGCGCGTTCCAGGTCCAGAGGAACTGCAAAACGCCGACCGCAAAGATGGGGCTCGTCGCATTGGGAAGGACGATGTGCCGAAGGGTCGAGAGCGGCCCGCAGCCATCGATCTTGGCGGCCTCGATAAGCTCCTTGGGAAAATCCTCGAGAAAGTTCTTCACGAGGAAAATCGACCAGGCAAAGCTCATGCCGACATAGGGGATGAGCACGGCCGCGATATTGTCGATCAGCTTCAAGTCCCGCCAGAGCGTGAAGAGTGGAATGACGACCACCTGCTGCGGCAGCACGAAGGCGTTGATGATCAGGATTAGCATCAGCCGGCGGAACGGGAAATTGAGGAAGTGAAACGCATAGGCCGCGGCTGGCGTCAGCAGCATTGTACCAAGTGTTGCAAGCGCGGCCAGCATCGCCGTGAACCAGAAAGCTTGCGCCAGCGGATATTCATCCCACACCCGGATCCACGCATCGAACGTAATGCTGAACGTATCGAGTCGCCACCAGCCGAGCGCCACTTCGCTCGGCGGACGCAGCGAGGTCACGACAATACCGAGCACCGGAATGACCCAGATAGTGGCGATAACCCCGA
>CAJYKO010000491.1 GCA_913775215.1 uncultured Devosia sp.
CTGGTCCCGATCCGTCCCGCCCCCTCTCAGGGGGAGGCTAGGGGGGGGTCAGCGTGACCTCCCGCGTGATCCCGATATTCTCCAAAAATACCGCATCGTGGCTGATGACCAGCAGCGCGCCGTCATAGGCCCGCAGCCCCGCCTCGATCTTTTCGATCGCCTCGACATCGAGATGGTTCGTCGGCTCATCAAGCACCAGCAGCATCGGCGGCGTCTTTCCGCCAAGCGCCGCCGCAAGCCCAGCCCGCAGCATCTCGCCGCCACTCAGCGTGCCAGCCAGCTGCAGCGCCGCATCGGCGCGAAACCCGAACGCCGCTAGTACCGATCGGCAATCATTCTCCGAACTCTCGGGATTGAGGCGCCGGAAATTCTCGACAATGCTCTGTCCGCGAGCAAGCAAGCCCACCTGCTGGTCGAGCAGCGCCATTGGCCCGCCAAGCTCAACTGACCCGGTAAATGGCGTCAGCTCCCCAGTCAGCAGTTTGATCAGCGTCGTCTTCCCCGAACCATTCGGCCCAACCACAGCTACCCGCTCCGGCCCGATGATCTCAAGGTCCATCCCGCGGATCACCGGGGCCTCAGGCTCATAGCCTCCGTTCAGCCCCTTGGCCCGTAACACCACTTTGCCCTGCGGCAGATTGCTTGGCGCCAGCTTCACCGAGAACGGCGTCAAAACCTCGATCTTCGCTCGCGCCGCTGCGGCCTGTTCCTGCGCCGCGCCAGCCATTTTTTCGGCCAGCGTGTCGAGCCCACCGGCAGTCTCTTCAGCGCGGCGCTTCAGACCGCCCATCATAATTTTCGGCATGTCACCCTTGGCCGCCTTTCGGCGCCCGCCGGCATCGCGCTGGGCCTGCCTCTCCCGCGCCTCCTGCGCTTTGCGTGCCACATCGCGCACCTGCCGCTCTGCCACATCGCGATCCCGCTCAGCCACCTGCAGCTCCAGCGCCTTGCGCTCACGATAATGGCTCCACCCGCCGCCATAGGTCTTGGCGCCAAGGCTTGTCAGCTCAACAATTGCATCAACTTCCTCGAGCAAACCACGATCGTGACTCACGACCACGGCCGCGCCGCGCCAACCTTTGAGCAAGCTGGCGACCGCCTCTCGTCCTTCGACATCGAGATTATTGGTCGGCTCATCGAGAAGTATCAGGTCCGGTTCGGCAAAGACCAGTGCTGCCAGCGCTGCCCGCGTCCGCTGCCCGCCCGACAACGTCGAGAGCGATGTTTCCGCCGTAACCGGCAGCCCCAGCTGTCCTAACGCCGCCTCAAGCCGCGCCTCGAGCATCCAGTCGACCTCGGCCAGCTCATCCACATCGGCATCGCCAGCGACCGCCTTGGCCAAGAGTGCCAAGCCGTCTCGCACCTCGAAAAGATCGGCGATCGTCTCGCCTTCCCGGGGCTGCACCTGTTGGCGGAGAATGCCGATGCGCCCGGTGCCGCTGATCGTACCGGCGCTGGGCGTCAGCTCGCCCGCAATCAGCCGCAGCAGCGTGGTCTTGCCCACGCCATTGCGCCCCACAAGGCCTGTGCGGCCCGGGCCAAAGGTCAGATCGAGATCGGAAAAGAGTTTGTGGCTGTCAGGGCCGGTATAGGACAGGTTCGCAATCGTTACGGAAACGGGCATGGGCAAGGTGTTCTCCAAGGGCAAGGCAGGTCGGCATTGCAGTGGAGAAGCTGTCCATTCGGCACCATCCGGTCGAGTTGCGATGCCTCTAAGATAACGCGGATGCGCCCGGCGTCAACCGCCCCACTGGTCAAGCCATGGCCGCGGGAGTAGGGTCCGGCACCTTTTGCCGGACTGCCCCATGGACCTCTTCACGCTCGCCGCCTTCACCCTCGCCTATGCCATTGCCGTCCTCGTGCCCGGCCCCGGCGTCGCGGCTGTCGTTGCCCGCGCCCTCGGCGGCGGCTTCAAAGGCGCCTTCCCTATGGTCTTGGGGATTTTGGCCGGCGATCTCGTCTATTTCGTCTTCGCCGTCTTTGGCCTTGCCGCCATCGCCACCTGGTTCGGCCCGGTCTTCGTCATCATCCGCTGGGCCGGCGCCGCCTATCTTCTCTACATCGCGTACAAGTTCTGGACCGCCAAACCCGGCGCCGAGCAGATGAAGCCTAAAAGCGAAGCGCCGCTCAAAACCTTCCTGGCCGGCTTCTCGCTGACCATGGGCAATCCCAAGACCATCGTCTTCTATCTCGCCATCCTGCCGACGGTGATTCCGCTCGATCAGATGAACCCGATCGCCTTCATCGAGCTGACCGTCATCGTCGTTGTCGTGCTGCTGATGATTGGCTGCGGCTATGCCTGGCTCGCCTCCGCCGCCCGCGACATGTTCCGCAGCGAAAAGGCGCTGGGCCGCCTCAATAAGACTGCCGGCGCCATGATGGCCGCCGCCGCCGGCCTCGTCGTTTTGCAGCATTAATGGCGCTATAACCAATGCTTGCCATGCTCTCACCATGGCCAGTGTAAGCACCATCTCCCAGATGTCGCGCTATGAGCAGATGAATTATTATCGCGCCAAGCGAAAGGACGCCTACGCCAAACTCCAGGCCCAGAGCGCGCAAGCCACGGGCCTCGTCTCGGTCAAGATTTCCGAGGCTCAGGGCATGGGCAACCTTGCTGCCAAGGTCGCCTATCAGCGCGGCGTCAACAAGAAGGCTTAGATCAGCAATAGTCAGTGCGTGAATTTCGCGCGAAATGTCACATCCCTTGCAAACATGCCTCGACCGCAATCTGCGGCTCGATGGTCACCGGCTTTCGATGAGGCAAAGGACGTTGAACGAACGCAAATGCCAGCGCAGGTTTAGCTTCCCAGATGGGACGGCGACGCCTCGGTGAACTGCAGACCGTCCCAGAGGTTAGCGTCCTTGCGAAAACGACACAAGCCCGCCCTCTTCCCCCTTTGACACACGCTCCGACCCTGCTAAGACGCACTTGCTGCGCCTATAGCTCAATGGTTAGAGCCGACCGCTCATAACGGTCTGGTTGGGGGTTCAAGTCCCTCTGGGCGCACCACTTTTCATTCCCGCCAGAAACGAAACGACCGGACGCAAGGCCCGGTCGATAACGTGGATAGTTCAATCAGCCTCAGCGACGACCAAACACCCGGTCGGCGATCCGCGTATTGCGGCCCGCAGCCATCCCCGGGATCAGTAGCACATCGACCAGCCACCAGAGGCCAACAAGGAACCAGAGGAAGCCGAGAAATCCGAAGGATACCAGCGTCAATAGGAACACCACGGCCGAAAAGGCGAACATGATCAAGCCGCTGATCGGCCTGCCGAGGTAGAAGCGATGGACGCCGACATACCCCAGGAAAAACCAGAGCACATAGGCCACGACCAGCGATTTCTTCTCGATATCGTACTGGGCAGAAACGCGATCATAGGTCATTGAAAGTCTCCATTCGCATTGCAAATGGGAAGTCCGCGCCCCAGTGCAAGACTTCGCTCTGCAATCCGTTTTCGCCGAGAACAATTGGCCAGCATCTTCAGATGCATAAGCGCGAAACGGCTGCACCGGTTCCGCAGCCTCTTCCCTTGCCAGATGATCCATGCGACCTGATGGTCAAAGACCAAAGAGGCCCCCATGCGCGAAGGCGATATCATTAATGGCCTGGCGCGCGGCCTCGCCGTCATCGAGTGCTTCGATGAAGCCCATACGCGCATGTCGATCACCGAAGTCGCTGCCCGAACCGGGCTAGAACGCGCGACGGCCCGCCGCTGCCTCCTCACCCTCGTCCATCTTGGCTACGCAACCTATGACGGCAAGTTCTTCCAGCTAACGCCGCGCGTCCTCAACCTTGGCCATTTCTATCTTGCGGCCAATACCTTGCCGCAGATGATTCAGCCCTTCCTCGAAGAACTTTCGGTCGCGACCGGCGAGAGCACCTCCGCCGCCGTCCTCGACGGCACGGACATCCTCTATGTCGCCCGCGCCTCGACGCGCCA
>CAJYKO010000492.1 GCA_913775215.1 uncultured Devosia sp.
GGCATGCGACGATGTGCCACTCCTTCGTCGCCGGGTTACCGCCGACCGTGACGGTCGAGGGGGTCAAGCCCGTCCGGCGCCTGAACTCGGCCTCGTCGATCCGGTTGGATGGCGGATTTCCAGTCAAAATCCCCTGTCGAATAATGTAGCGGCGCTTCCTGACGTCGAGGGCCAGCGTCGTCCCGGGATTTTCAGACTTGACGGTGCCAGGCTGGTTCAGCTGGACCGCCGCCTCCGTGGCGGAGCCGATCCAAAAGTCGAGGTGGCGCTTCTTTTTGTGTCGAGAGATGCGCTTGAACCTGACTTGGGTCCCCGCAATCTGCGCCGCCGATCCGATCTCGTCGGCTCCCCTTCCGATAACGTCGTGCCATTCGTCAAACGCTGCTGCAGTGAGCGCCTTGCTTTCCGAAATTCTCAGCACTCCCCTGGCAACCATAGCTTCCCCTCCGCATTGGCACGGCAGCATGGCATGGTTGCGCCTAGGCGCAAGCGTTGCGTGGCTGTCCTTTGTTCTAAAACAAGATGCAGGGCCGGCGCGTCGCGCGGAATATTCGCGGGCCGCAATTTTTACAATTACACGCTACAAGCTGATTTTTGCTTCCGTCATAGAATTTGCAGACCAAGAGCGGCGCGGGCGATCTCGTGAAAGTCCGCTCTTCGTAAAAGCTGGCTTTCCTTGTCGAAGCTGGGAATGACAGCTTTGCTCCACTTCACGTCGTGCCGTGCCAGCCTCCACTGCTCCTTAGGGCTCAAGCAGTTCACATGAACGAGCGGGCAAAGTTGGGAAGCGCAACAAGGCCGTTGAATGGCGGGAAGTGGGTCGTTCTCACCCTACGGGCGCCGAAACTGGCGCGATATTGCTACTTCGCGGGCAGCCTTGCCGGCTGCTGGACGGGCACCATAGCACACGGCATTGTCCTGCCGTGCATCTTTGACGGTGCAACTGGGGGGTAATGTGCGGTCAATTCAAGTCGAGGATGTCGCGTCGACCGAGTGGGGCGGGGCGGTGGCGCTGGAGCCGCGCTTTGCGCCGATGATCGAGCGGCTTGAGCGTCTGGCTGCGGATAGCCCGCGCGCCCATGGCTACCGTGTGCTGGCGGCAGGGATGCTAGGCTATGCCGTGCTTGCGGGCATTCTGCTTTTATTTCTCGGCCTTGTTATTGGAATTGTGGTATTTTTGGTGTTGCATCCAGGCGCGGCGGCAGGCGGGATCAAGTTGCTGATCCCCATCGGCACCGTTGCGTTGAGCCTGATACTGGCGCTGCGTGTCGAGTGGCCTCAGCCGGACGGCATCGCAATTGGTGAAGCAGAGGCGCCTAGCTTGCACCGGTCCGTCGACGCACTTCGGGCCGCGACTAAGGGTCCTCGCATCCACGAAGTCCGTATCACCGGCGAGATGAACGCGGCGATCATGCAATATCCCCGCCTATTGTTTTTGCCGTCCCGCAACATTCTCTTTCTTGGTTTACCCCTGCTTCAGGCTCTCGCGCCGAAAGAAGTCGAGGCGGTCGTCGCCCATGAAATGGGCCATTTTGCCGGCGCTCATGGTCGGACAGCATCTTTCATCTACCATATCCGTATGCGGTGGTCCCAGTTGGGTGAGCGCTTTCCCGCGGTATCGTGGCTGGCGGGCTGCGGCGTTTCTTCCGCTGGTACGGCCCCTGGTTTGCTGCCTACAGCTTCGTGCTTGCTCGTCGGCAGGAATATGAGGCGGACGCGCTTGCGGCAAGGATTGTCGGGTCTGCCACCATGGGCAACGCGTTGATCAGGATCGCGTATCAAAGCCCGCGCTGGCATGAAGGCTGGTCAATAATCTGGACGCAAGCAGTGGAGCGACCCGATCCGCCCTCGTCGCCGTATCGCCTGCTTGGCGAAGTCGCGTCTGCCGAACCGGATGAAACCGCCTCCCAAGTGTTGGCGCGAGCTCTTGCCCGGCAACGAGATCTCGACGATACGCACCCGTCTTTGTCCCAGCGTCTTGCTGCATTGGATGTGGTGCCGGAGTTGCCGCCGCCCTTTGCGGAACCCGCCGCCGCCCTGCTGCTTGGGTCGGCCTTGACCACTATCGTTGGTCGGCTTGACGCTGAATGGCACAACACCGCCGATGAGAGCTGGGCAGAAGAATTTGGATGCCGTCAGGAGTTGCTGGCGGAGCGGCAGGCGTTGGAGGACCGCGCCGGGGCCGAGGGCCTCGATTACGAAGGACAGCACCGTCTCGCACAGTTGGTGGAGGTGATCGACGGTCCTCAACAGGGCGCTACTGCCTTTGCTACGGTTCTGGAAAGATTTCCCGACGCGCATTTCTCGCGCTTCCGACAAGGTGATGCCTTGCTTGATGCGGGAGACGAAGCGGGCGTTGCATCCTTGCTCGAGGCGGCACGGAGCGAGCCTGGATTGCTGACCGCGGCACTCGATCGCATCGTTCGCTACGGTTATGCTTCGGGACGCGAACAACTCATCGAGACGTTCGAACCCCAGCTTGATGCCGCCATCGCAGTCGAGCAGGAGGCGCGATGGAGATCCTCGACCATTGATGAGTCTATCGCGCTTCGCGCTCTCGAAGCCGAGAAGCAGGACGAGTTGATCCAATTGACGGCCAGTGTCGCTGGTGTGAAGTGGCTTCTCGCGGGTGTGCGTGACTTGGCAAACGGGCAACAGATCGTCTTCGTTTTTGCAACCCAGCGTAATTTTATGGGCACAGAAGTGCTTGACGCCCTGATCGATGCGATGCTGCCCGCTGGTGATTTAATCGGCATTCAGCATTGTAATAAGCGGCGTTGGCTGACGAAGCGTTTGAGGCAGTTAACGACGGGCGTGATCCGCGCTTGAGAAATCCGCCGCAGTCCGCTCCAGTCGAGGGCCGAAATGCAGCCGACTTTCATGGCGAGTAATTTGATGCAGGAAGGATCTTCTAAAACCCGAACAAATGGCAGAATACAAGAAGCACGAGTGGCACACCCAATGACCGATTATGGTTCGTGGCGGCAGTAGGGCAGGGCGGCCCCTTTCGCCCAGTTTGCGGACATCTGCGTAACCGCTATTCTCCGCTCTATGATGAAGGAATATGTCCTTGATGGCGCGAAGATCACATCGCTAGAGGCGTTCTACGACGTGATAAGTGAAGTGCTCATCCCAGACGCCGCGTGGGGGCGGAACCTAGATGCCTTCGACGATATACTTCGGGGTGGCTTCGGAACGCCCGTTGAAGGTTTCGTACTTAGATGGGCTCATGCTGACGCTTCGCGAGCAAGGCTTGGGTATGCCGAGACCATCAGGCAATTGGAGAAACGCTTGGAGCGGTGTCACCCTTCCAATCGAGCTCACGTCCGCGCCGCCTTGGAGAAGGCGAAGAGATGTGACGGACCCACCGTATTCGATTGGCTCACGGAGATAATCCGCGACCACGATGTCGGCGGCGAGCAGGCCCATGATGGCGTTCGCCTCGTCCTAGAGTAAACGCCGCTTTTCACCAACCTTCGCCGTTCCGAGGGGCCGATCGGGCTCGCTCAAGTAGCCGATCCGTTTATAATAAACGAGCGGCAGCTTTCGGGAAGCGAGAAGGCACGTGCGAACGGCAGGAATTGGGTCAAAAAGAAATTGGCCTACAAAGTGAACAATCTCTGCCAGAGCGACCATGCCGATGGCAACCTCGCCTGTGCTGACCCAATCTGGCATGCTCTGGCCAAAAATGCGCATGGGTCTTAAGTCTTAGCCGATAGCCATATTCAAACGATCAGCGATGGTCTTCCCCGAAGCCGAAATTATTGCGAACAAGATGCGACGATCCGCCCCACACCTCCGTCGGTTGATCA
>CAJYKO010000493.1 GCA_913775215.1 uncultured Devosia sp.
TGAGCACCAGACCGCGCGCGTGGCGGATGAAGAGTTTGAGGCCCAGATCGTCTTCGAGCGCCGAAATCTGGCGGCTGACTGCCGACTGGCTCATGCCGAGCTTTTCAGCGGCATGGGTGAAACTGCCCGACTCGGCGGCCGTGTGGAAAATCCGAAGCTTGTCCCAATCGAGCATTTTCATGACGCTTTCTCGTTAACGGTCAGCCGGTGAGCTGCAGCAAACCCGACTTAGCCAAAAGTCGGGCATTCATTATGACGGTCGTGTCTTTTTCACAGAACATATTTTCGCAGCCTATTCAGCCGCTTCGGCAAGTTCGTGTTCGGCAAGGAAGCGTTCCGCATCGAGTGCCGCCATGCAGCCCATGCCAGCGGCAGTCACGGCCTGGCGATAGACGTCGTCGGTGACGTCGCCAGCGGCAAAGACCCCGGGGATATTGGTTTCGGTGCTGCCGGGTTTGACCTGCAGGTAACCGCCCGGCTTCATGTCCAGCTTGCCGGCGAAGATGGCCGTGGCAGGGGCATGGCCGATGGCAACGAAGACGCCATCGATCGGCTGTTCGTAGACGCGGCCGGTGGCGTTGTCCTTGAGGGTCACGGCATTGACAGAGGGCGGCATCGGGGTGCCGTTGACCTCGGCGATCTCATGGTGCCAGCGCACTTCGATCTTGGGGTTTTTGAAGAGGCGTTCCTGCAGGATGCGCTCGGCGCGGAATTCGCCGCGGCGGTGCACCATAATTACCTTTTCGGCGAAATTGGTGAGGAAGAGCGCTTCTTCGACGGCCGTGTTGCCGCCGCCGACGACGAGCACCTGCTTGCCGCGATAGAAGAAGCCATCGCAGGTGGCGCAGGCGGAGACGCCAAAGCCCTGGAACTTCTGCTCAGACGGCAGGCCGAGCCACTTGGCCTGGGCGCCGGTCGCGATGATGAGGCTATCGGCGGTATATGTGTCGCCGCTGTCACCGGTGAGGACGAAGGGGCGTCGGTCGAAATCGACATGGGTGATGATGTCGTTGACCATCTTGGTGCCGACATGCTCGGCCTGAGCCTTCATCTGGTCCATGAGCCAAGGGCCCTGGATGACGTCAGCGAAGCCGGGATAGTTTTCGACATCGGTGGTGATGGTGAGCTGGCCGCCCGGCTGAAGGCCCTGAATCATCACCGGCTCAAGCATGGCCCGCGCTGCGTAGATCGCGGCGGTATAGCCGGCAGGACCGGAGCCAATGATGATGACTTTCGCGTGCATCGCGACGCCTCTCAAATGAAAAAGGAAAACTCCCTCAGGGCCTAATTAAGAGCCGATGAGGTTCGGTTTCAAGGCACTATGACGACGGGCCCCGCTCGGGGCCCGTGAAAGTGCTGGAAAGACACAGTATATTGTGGCTCTGCCTAAAATTTATGCGTCAGACGTACTTGATCTTGATGATCTCGTAGCTGCGCGCGCCGCCTGGTGCTGCGACCTCGAACGAATCGCCCTCGGATTTACCGATCATGGCGCGGGCGATGGGCGAGGAAATGGAGATGCGGCCGGCCGAGGCATCGGCTTCGGGATCGCCGACGACCTGATAGGTTTTTTCTTCTTCCGTGTCCTCGTCGAGATAGGTCACGGTAGCGCCGAATTTGACCGATGTGCCGGATAGCTTGCTGACATCGATGATGTCGGCCAGGGCGAGAAGAGTCTCGAGCTCTTTGATGCGGCCCTCGTTAAGGCTCTGCTGTTCCTTGGCTGCCGAATATTCGGCATTTTCAGACAAGTCACCGTGGGCGCGCGCTTCAGCGATGGCGTCAATAATGCGACGGCGCTCGTTGCTGGTGCGGTGCTCGAACTCTGCGGTCAGGGCTTTGTGGCCCTGGACGGTCATCGGGACCTTGTCCATATCGTCTCGCCTCCAATGGGCTTCAGGCAAATGAATCCGGCGCGCCCTGACGATTCCCAAATGGAAACGCCACCGCGCGCCTTGATCAGGTTGTGGGTGGGTGCGACCGGAGCGATCGCGACCCTGCATGATGTCTCCCGCCAAACGCCGTTCGGCCAAAGCTTCACGATAAGTTTTAAGGAGATGGGGCCAACTTGCCCGCGCGACGCGTTGCGGTCAAGCCGGTCTGTGTTGTGAGATATTGGCTTTATCCCACTGTTCAAGGGCACAGAAAGCAAAAGCTGAGACAAGAGGGATTTGATGCGACATTCCCTGCCATTTCTGCGGTCTGTTCCCTCTCTTTGCTGCTTTGACCTGCATTCCTGAAGCGGCGCAAACTGTGGTCATCCGATCGCCACTGACGTTGAAAGAGCTGGGGAGAGGCTCAAATATCTAAGGGGATTGCGAAAGCTGATTGGCCCTGGTCAGCCAGAGGCCCAAAACCGAGCTCTCTAAACCAAAAGCGCGCCCGCATGCGGACGCGCTTCCTCATAAAGACTAATCTTGGGCTCAGCTGGCCGTAAGATTGTCAGCGGCGGATTTACCCGTCCGCTTGTCCTTGACGATTTCGTAGGTGATCTTCTGACCTTCGTCCAAGCCGTTCAGGCCTGAACGCTGTACGGCAGAGATGTGGACAAAGACATCTGCCCCACCCTCATCCGGCTGGATGAAGCCGTACCCTTTTTGGCCATTGAACCACTTAACGGTGCCCGTTGCCATGATGCGCGTTCCCTCGTGCAGTCGCTGCAATATGACCCCAGTCGATGCACCCGACCGGGATCAAGACGATATCGAATTTTCGGAAAGTGACTTCAGCATCCGCGAATGGCATTCGCATAATTAGATCGGTCGGCCTCAATATTCGATCCGATCACCCTAGCGTGAAACAAACCTGCCGACAATATGCGCTTTTTCCAACAACAATGGCCCAGCAGAATTGAATTTCTGCAGGGTTACAAACGATATCGCTGCCGCAACACTCCGTAGTCACCGGAGCAATTCAGAACGCCAGGGAGGCTGGCGGGCCTGAAGAGGTTGGAGAGGGCTCTCCAAGGCTGGGCGTGTTGTAGCCTAGTGAAACGCGGATAGAAAGCCTCTGCGATCACAACACGTCCGTGATGCACGCATTTATCTTGCCAATTTATTGCTTTTCCGGCACATCCCGCGCGCCGCGCAAGGTTGGCGGTTTTCTCGAAAGATCTTCGTCTTGACCAAGGCGTTTTACTCCTCCGGCGATGTCATTGCCGACCGACGGGCAGACTATGCACGCATGTTGGCCGAAGGCGGCGACAATGCCGCAGCTGCCGAGCTCATGGGCCAGGCGCTGGAGCTGGCGCCCGAATGGGCGGCGGGTTGGGATTTGCTTGGCAGCTATTGCGAGAAAAGCGGCGACGTTGCGGGCGCCATATCGGCCTGGCGGCGGCTTGAGGCACTGGATGACGAGGGCGTGTTTGGCGCGCGGCTGAAGCTTGCGGCGCACGATGCGGGTGCGGCAGGCGAAGGGACGGCGGTCAGCTATGTCGAGGCGCTGTTCGATCAATATGCGCCCCAGTTCGAGGATGCGCTGGTCGGCAAGCTCGGCTATCGCGTGCCGGAAATCCTCGACGCCATGGTAAACGAGGAAATGGCCCGGCTCGGGATCGGACGATTTGCCAAGGCGGTGGACCTCGGATGCGGCACGGGGTTGATGGGCGAGCGGCTGCGGGAGAAGGTTGATTTCCTTGAAGGCGTCGATATCTCGGCGGCGATGATCGCCGAGACGGCGCGCAAAGGAATTTACGACAGCCTGCAGAAGGCGGAACTTGTGGCGGCGCTGAACACGCGGCGCGCTGAGGCCGATTTGATGACGGCGGCCGATGTCTTCATCTATTGTGGTGCCTTGCAGCCCGTCCTGGCGGCATTGGTCCCGGCACTGAAGCCGGGTGGGCTCGTAGCGTTCTCGCTTGAGGCGCATGATGGGGAGGAAGCGCTCTTCCTCCGGCCAAGTCTGCGCTATGCGCATGGGATTGCGGCGACGCGGGATGCCCTCGTTGTCGCGGGGCTCGATATCCTGCGATTCGAAACCGCCGTGTTACGCATGGATCGTGGCGCGCCGATCACTGGTATTTTGGTCGTGGCGCAGAAGCCTTCGCTGGAACTGACTGCGGCCAATGATGGTGAAGCCGGCGATCACGTCGCCGCCTAGCCAAAGCTGCTTTGCCTTGGCACAAGGGGAGCGTCCCACTGGAGGCTTCCCATGAATAGCATTCGCCACGATTTTCGTTCCGATACGGTGACCAAGCCGAGTGCCGGCATGCGCGCGGCAATGGCGGCGGCGGACGTGGGCGACGACGTTTTTGGCGATGATCCGACCGTCAACCTGCTTGAGCAGAAGATGGCCGGGCTGCTGGGCAAGGATGCGGCGCTATTCGTGCCTTCGGGGACAATGTCCAATCTTCTCGCCCTGATGAGCCATTGTGGGCGTGGCGAGGAGTTTATCGCCGGGCAGAATGCCCATCTCTACAAGTATGAGGCGGGTGGCGCAGCTGTGCTGGGCTCGATCCAGCCGCAGCCGATTGCGCATCGCGCCGATGGCACGATGGACCCAAGGGATATCGAGGCGGCGATCAAGGCGCCAGGCGATAGCCACTTTGCCGTCACGCGGGTGATTGCGCTCGAAAACACCTTTGGCGGTCGGGTGCTGCCGGTTGAATACATGAATGAAGTGGCCGGGATTGCCGGCAAGCATGGATTGGGGCTCCATCTCGACGGGGCGAGGGCATTCAACGCCTGCGTGAAGCTTGGCATGGACATCCGAGATTTCACCGCGCCCTTCGACAGTGTATCCATTTGCCTCTCCAAAGGGCTGGGTGCGCCAGTTGGTTCGGTTCTTACTGGGCGCAAGGATCTGATCGATAAGGCGCGGCGACACCGCAAGATGCTGGGTGGCGGTATGCGCCAAGCGGGGATTTTGGCCGCGGCCGGGATTTATGCGATCGAAAACAATGTCACGCGGCTCGCAGACGATCATCGTCGGGCGCAGCGGCTTGCCGAAGGGTTGGCTCAGCACAAAGCGCTTAAGGTTACGATGCCGGATACCAATATTCTCTGGGTCGAAGCGGAGCCCGAATTGGGGGATCAGCTGAGCCTATATCTCGGCGAGAATGGGGTCGGGATTACCGGACGATATGGGCAGCAGCGCTGGGTGACGCATCTCGATGTGACCGATGATGATATCGAGGGCGGGCTGGCGCTAGTCGATCGGTTTTTTGCCTGATCGCTCTGTTCTGCGACTGGCGGTTATCGAGGCGTTGGCCAGAGCTATAGTGGGGTTCTGGACGGTTTCAATTCACGCTCGAAACGTCTGACAGGAACAATGCCCTCCCTTTTGGGGAGGGCATTTTGCTTGGGTCAGGCCGCGAAGTATTCCTGGAGGGCGCGGACCTGGAGGCCGCCTTCGCGGAGGGCGACTATGCCTTCAACGGCGGCGAGGGCGCCGTCGATGGTCGTGTAGTAGGGGATCTTCGCGAGGAGTGCCGTGCGGCGGATGTCGCGGCTGTCGGAGATCGACTTGAGGCCATCCGTCGTATTGATCACCAGCTGTACGCCGCCGTTCTTCATCGAGTCGACGATGTGCGGACGGCCTTCGAGGACCTTGTTGATCTTGGTCAATATCGCGCCGGTGCACCCACTGGAAATGGAAAGCAACCTGATTATAAGGTAGCTTACTGATAAGGGGCACTTACCTTTTATCGGCGGGCCTCGCAACGCGCATATCGGGCGTGCGATACGGGGCGTCGCCGCAACGGTTTGCCTGACGAGGATGTTCGATGACCCCTGCTGCCGAAGCCTCGCCCGACCCCGCCGTCCCGGACGTGCAGCGCAGCTTCGCCTCGCAGGTCGCGCTGATCGCTAGGCTGCTGCGCAAACGCTTCGACGAGCGCGCCCGGGCGATGGCGCTGACCACAGACGAGGCG
>CAJYKO010000494.1 GCA_913775215.1 uncultured Devosia sp.
ACCCGCGACATGGTCGCCAATCCCAAGACCCATTATGGCGATGCCAAGGCCTCGACACGTCACTTCATGACGCAGCGCATCACGGGCCTTATCAACATCGTCTTTTTGGGCATTCTGCTTTTCATCGTCGTGCGTCTTGGCGGTCAGGATCGTGCCGACATGGTCGGCGTCATCGGCAATCCGCTGGTCGGCCTGCCTTTTGCGGTGCTGATCGCGGTGGTTGCCGTCCATATGCGGAACGGCATGCGCGACACGCTCGAAGACTATGTCCATGGCCGCATGTTCAGCCTCGCCATGCTGCTCAATACGCTCTTTTGTCTTCTCGTTGCCGTGGCCGCCATCGGCGCCATCGCCAAAATCGTCTTCTGGGGTTGATCACAATGGCCAATTACGAACTGATCGACCATGAATTCGACGTGGTGGTGGTCGGCGCTGGCGGCGCTGGTCTGCGCGCCACCCTTGGTATGGCCGAGCAGGGTTTTAATACTGCCTGCATTACCAAGGTCTTTCCGACCCGCTCGCACACTGTCGCGGCCCAGGGCGGCATCGCCGCTTCGCTCCAGAACATGGGGCCCGATAGCTGGCAGTGGCACATGTACGATACCGTCAAGGGTTCGGACTGGCTCGGCGACAATGACGCCATGGAATATCTGGCGCGCGAAGCCCCGGCTGCAATCTACGAGCTCGAGCACTACGGCGTGCCCTTCTCTCGTACCCAAGAGGGCAAGATCTACCAGCGCCCCTTTGGCGGCCACATGACCGAATTCGGCGATGGCCCGCCGGTGCAGCGCACCTGCGCCGCCGCCGACCGTACCGGCCACGCCATTTTGCACACGCTCTATGGCCAGTCGGTCAAGAACGACGCGCAGTTCTTTATCGAGTATTTCGCGCTCGACCTGATCATGGGTGAAAACGGCGAGTGCCAGGGCGTCATTGCCTGGAAGCTCGACGACGGCACGCTGCATCGGTTCCGCGCCAAGCTTGTCGTGCTGGCGACAGGCGGCTATGGCCGGTCCTATTTCTCCGCGACTTCGGCCCATACTTGCACCGGCGACGGCAATGGCATGGTCGCCCGCGCCGGCCTGCCGCTCCAGGATATGGAATTCGTGCAGTTCCACCCCACCGGCATTTATGGCGCCGGCGTTCTCATCACCGAGGGCGCGCGTGGCGAAGGCGGCTATCTCACCAATTCTGAAGGCGAACGGTTCATGGAGCGCTATGCGCCCAACGCCAAGGACCTCGCCTCGCGCGACGTCGTCTCGCGCTGCATGACGCTCGAAATCCGCGAAGGCCGCGGCGTTGGTCCCAACAAGGACCACATCTACCTGCACCTCGATCATCTTGATCCAAAAGTGCTGCATGAGCGCCTGCCGGGCATCACTGAATCGGCCAAGATTTTTGCCGGCGTCGATCTCACGCGCGAGCCGATCCCGGTCTTGCCGACCGTCCACTACAATATGGGTGGCATTCCCGCGAACTATCATGGCGAGGTTTTGAACCCGACGCCGGAAGACCCCAACCGCATCGTGCCGGGCCTTATGGCTGTGGGCGAAGCGGCCTGTGCTTCCGTGCATGGCGCCAATCGCCTGGGCTCGAACTCGCTGACCGATCTCGTCGTCTTCGGCCGCGCTGCTGCCATCCGCGCTGGTCAGGTCGTCGACAAGTCGGCGCCCATCCCGCCGATCAATGCGGCTGAAGATGCTAAAATCCTCGCCCGCTTCGATCGCCTCCGCAATGCCAACGGCTCCCAGCCGACCGCAAAGCTGCGCGATGAGATGCAGCGCACCATGCAGGCCGACGCGGCGGTGTTCCGTACCGACGCCTCGCTCAAGCAGGGCGTCGCCAAGATGGGCGAAATTTATTCGCGCCTTCAAGATGTGAAGGTCACCGACCGCTCGCTGATCTGGAATTCCGATCTCGTCGAAACGCTGGAACTTGAAAACCTCATGGCCTGCGCCATGGCGACTGTGGTTTCGGCCGAAGCTCGCCACGAATCGCGCGGCGCCCATGCCCACGAGGATTTCCCGAACCGTGACGACGTCGAATGGCGCAAGCACACTTTGGCCTTGGTCGACATCGAAACCGGCAAGGTCGATCTTTCTTATCGCCCTGTGATCACCGATCCGCTGACGCCCTATGATCAGGGTGGCATCGATCTCAAGAAGATCGCCCCCAAGGCGCGCGTTTACTAAGGGACCCAAACCATGTGCCGCAATTGCGCAGGTTTTGACGAAAATGAGCAGGACATCTGGGCCGCCGCGTTCGCCCTGCGCGACGGCAAGGTCGCAGCCTCAAAGCCTGCCGATGCCGTCGATTCCAAATCTGCGTCGGCGCCACGGACCAACCCCGCCTCCCGGGATCAGACCCATGCATAGACTGCTCCTCGCCCTCCCTCTGCTTCTCGCCAGCACAGCGCCGAGCTTTGCCGCCGCGCCGACCGCAGCGCAGAAGGATGAGTTCTATAAAGTCTGCATGGGAATCGCCCAGGACGCGACGCTCTGCGGCTGCAAGGCCGATGCGGCGATGACCCTGATCGACGAACGCTTCATGGCCGTCGTCATTTCCTCGATGAAGGGCGGCTCGCCCAAAGCCGCCGATTACGACGCCTACAACACCTATGTCGCCAAATCGAACCAGGTCTGTAAGCCGAACTACTGACTTATCGGGCTTTGGCTCGAAGCCCCAAGACACTGAACTGAAAAGCCTTTCGGACGACCCACGCGTCCGCCTCTGAAGGAACAAGAAAATGGCCGAACTGACACTTCGCAAGGCCGATCAGCCGCAAAAGGGCAAGACCTGGCCCAAGCCGCAGGGCGCCACGCGCCTCCGCGAGTTCCACATCTATCGCTACGATCCCGACAAGAACGAGAACCCGCGCATCGATACCTATTTCGTCGATCTCGACGATTGCGGCCCGATGGTTCTCGATGCGCTGCTCTATGTGAAGAACAAGGTCGATCCAACCCTGACGCTGCGCCGGTCCTGCCGCGAAGGCATTTGCGGCTCATGCTCGATGAACATCAACGGGCTCAATACCCTCGCCTGCACCAAGGGCATGGAAGACTCTTCGGGTCCAGTGAAGATCTACCCGCTGCCGCATATGCCGGTGGTCAAGGATCTGGTTCCTGACCTCACGACCTTTTACGCCCAGCACCGCGCAATCGAACCGTGGCTCAAGACCACTTCGCCGACGCCGCAGAAGGAATGGACGCAGTCGGTCGAAGATCGCTTCAAGCTCGATGGCCTCTACGAGTGCATCCTTTGCGCCTGCTGCTCGACCTCGTGCCCGAGCTATTGGTGGAATGGCGAAAAGTATCTGGGCCCAGCAGCCCTGCTCCAGGCCTATCGCTGGCTGATCGACTCGCGCGACGAAACCACCACCGAGCGCCTCGACAACCTCGAAGACCCCTTCAAGCTCTATCGCTGCCACACCATCATGAACTGCACCAAGGTCTGCCCCAAGGGCCTCAACCCCGCAAAGGCTATCGCCCAGATCAAAAAGATGATGGTCGAACGCAAGGCCGCATAAGTCTGGTCTTTTGGTTTGAGGCCCGCGGCTTTGTCGCGGGCCTTTTTGTTTGGTCGTGGCTCGCCCACCAAGACCCCAAGCAAGGATCAGCTAGCGCGCTCGCTTCAGACATATCTGCCGATGCTCGACATCACCAGGGTGGGGCATCGCATGTTTTGCGAGCAAGACCGCTTAAGCCGCGAGATCGGCACCCCCCCCCCCTTGTGGGCGAGGC
>CAJYKO010000495.1 GCA_913775215.1 uncultured Devosia sp.
GGCTCTGGCGCACTTTTGCTGAGGCTTTGGCTATCGGGCCCCGATCAATCTCGCCTGCAGCAAATCGAGCTTTGCGCGCCCATACATTTGGCGTTTCACGAGCTTCAGGCGCGTGATCTGTCCTTCAGTCTGCCCGTTGGACCATGGGGAGATGATGGCGCTTCTGACAGCAGCCAAGTCCCTTTCGACACCATTGGCAAATGAGGTCACCAGGCTGAGTTTTGCCGCCTGCAACCAGTCTTCCAGCTTGGTTGCTGTTTTGGATCGGATCATGGACTGGAACTCGCCGATAGTGGTGCGGGCCACCACCAGCTCGGGCACATTCACTTCGATCGCTGCGACCAAGATCGCTTCAGACTTTGCGAGATCGTCCCGCGCTGTGGTCATCAGCCTGGCGATCACGCGCGCCGACGGCGTTCGCGCCAACCCGCTTTGATTTGCCTTTTCAGCAAGCCGTCGGCGTTGCGCCCATTGTGAGACGACACCACTTTGTCCTGGAAAGCCCTGCGCCTGCATCTCGCGCCAGAGCGCCAGAGCATTCCGAACGCCTTCGTCCCAACGCGTGTTTAGCCATGGGAGCCAGCTATCCAGCGAACTTGGTCTCGTGCGAAACACGTCGATCCTTTGGCCACGCAGGACGTCGCGCACGACCTTCCGGCTATGGCCTGTCTGGCGGACGATTTGACGGATCGAGGTTCCCTTCTTCGACAGCTCTTTGATCGCCTCATTGGTCTCCTGCCGGCGCAGATATCCTTCGTATTGCAGCCTCTCGGCATAGGTCAGCAGCTTGGGGTCGACGATATTGCTGCCGACCGCCTGTCTGATCTGACGCATGGATTTGCCGACAGCGTCGAGGAAGGCGCGGCTTGAGTTTTCCATCAGGTGCCAGCGGTCGGCGACTTGGTCTGCATTCGGCAATCCTCTAGCGATCGCCTCGCCGTAGCCACCACCACGATCTCGGGCAACGATTGATATGGATGGATGCTCGGCCAACCAAGCGCGGGAGGTATTCAACGCGCGATCTGGCAGCAAGACGACCGGCCTGCGACGTTCAAGGTCGCACACAATCGTCCCATAGGTTTGCCCGCGCCGGAAAGCGAAGTCGTCGATTCCAATCACCGTCAGCGTGTCATCATGGGCCGTGACCCGCCGGCGAACGACGCGTAGCAGTGTGTCTTTGCTGACCGGTATCATGAGACGATCCGCGAAACTGGCCGCGGGCCTGCCGCCTAAAGCCAGACCGAGATGGTGCACGATGGTCTCGAGCCGCTGCGTGCGCCGGCTATACCGGGCCAAGACGCTGTCATCAAACCGCTCGCAAAAGATGCGACGGCCGCACAGAACACCATCACACCAGAAACGGCGCGTGAGGATCGAAAGCTCAACCCGTCGTCCACCGAGCGGCAAATCTGCTGGCCTGCGCCTATAGCGGCTTTGCACACGCCGGCTACGGCTCCCGCAGCTAGGACAGATTCCCCACGGTCGGCGAGATCGCAGCAGGATTTGCACCCTGTCCGCCACCACCTGCACCGCATCTACTGCAAAACCACTCGGCGCGAGGCTCGCGCGCTGAAAACCATGCTGCATCTGCTGATCCTCCTACGAACCAGCACGAACCTTGGCCGCAACAGCAGCAAATGTGAGTCAGAGCCACTTCTCGATGGAAAACCCGGGTAACTTCTCGGCGGAAATCAACACCCAATTGCTCGTGAGGTCGATCCGGGCTCGCCAGGCATTCATCCGGGTCATTTCCGCCCGATAGTAGTGGATCATCAGGTTCGTCGCCTCGACCGAATTGGTCGGCAATGTAGGCGTTACGATGGGTGGTAGGTCGGGCATCGCCGGTCCAGTTAGTGGCGCATGAACTTTCTTGTTCTTGGAGGACACGAAGCTGGCGGCATTGATATGGTTGCATAGCCCTAGCTGAATTGCTGGCAAATAATCCACGAGCATCGCCGGCGCTTTTTGTCCGTGCACAGCGTTGGAGGCTCGTCACCGAAGCCCGATGCATGGCCTCCCCTCAACTGCTTGCCTTCGCCATCATCCGTTTGATGATGACTGCATACGTCTGGGGGAGATGGCGCTACGACATTGTTGCCGCCGGAGCTCTGCTTGCTGCGGTGGCGGTGGGCATTGTTGCGCCAGAGGATGCCTTTTCCGGGTTTTCCGACGACATTGTCATTATCGTCGGGAGCGCTCTGGTCGTAAGCGCAGCCGTAGCCCGCTCAGGTGTGGATGGAGGTGGCTGTTCGTCGTTTCGCACCAAGGATCAGCACGCCACGCGTCCAGCTCATCTTACTGGTTGTTGTCGTGACCATTCTGTCTGCCTTCATCAAAAACATCGGCGCCTTGGCAATCATGATCCCAATTGCCTTTCAGATGGCGCGGAAGTCAGGGGTGTCGCCGTCCCTGTTTTTGATGCCGATGTCTTTCGGCTCGCTGCTCGGCGGGCTGATGACCCAGATCGGAACCTCCCCCAAGATTATCGTGTCGCGTGTTCGCGAAGAGCTTACCGGTGTGCCTTTCACCATGTTCGATTTCACCCCTGTCGGTGCCGCTTTGGCTCTGGCCGAGGTAGTATTCCTTGGGCTCTGCTACAAGCTGCTGCCGGCCCGGTCGCGCGAAAATGCGTCGATGGAGACGGCCCTCGAAATCAACAATTACACCACCGAAGTTCATGTCCCAACCGATTCCACAAGCGTGGGTCAGACGATTGCCGACGTGCAGCGTCTGGGCGGCGGGCAGGCCATGGTCCTGGGTGTCGTTGGCAGCAATTGTCGGCACCGGGTTCCCCTACCGGACGCGCTGGTGAGGGAGGGTGATCTTCTGCTGCTCGAGGGCGAGCCGGAGGCACTCGACAAGATCGTGGCGCAGGGCAAGTTGGCGTTTTCTGAACGCCGGGACGCCGCTATTGCCTCCGAAGATACGGGTGTTGTTGAGGCCGTCATTGGAGAGCACTCGAGCTTGATTGGACGCAGTGCCAGGGAACTCACATTCTTCGACATGACCGGGCTTAACCTCTTGGCCGTCAGCCGTCGGGACAAGCGGTTCACTGAGCGGCTTGCAGATATTAAATTTCTCAATGGTGATGTCATCGTACTGCAAGGCAATCTCA
>CAJYKO010000496.1 GCA_913775215.1 uncultured Devosia sp.
GCCTCGACGTCGTTCTCAACTATTCCAAGGGCTCTTCCGACGCCGCCCGCCAGCTTGCTGCCGGCAATGTCGATTGGGGCATCTTCTCCTCGGCTGCAACCATGCAGGCGGTGCAGCGTGGCTTTCCGCTAAAGTCGATCATGCAGGTCTACTACCCAGACACCTTCGACATCGTCGTGCCGGCAGATAGCGACGTGCAGTCCATGGCCGATATGGCCGGCAAGACCATCGGTGCCTCGGACCTTGCCGGAGGTGAAGTCCCCATGACCCGCGCCTCGATCGTCGAGAGTGGTCTCAAGGAAGGCAGCGACGTCAAGATCGTCGTCGCCGGTGAAGGCGACGCCACCACCGTCCGCTCCTTCGAACAGGGCCGCATCCAGGCCTTTGCCAGCGCCAAGCGCGATCTGCTGCTGCTGCCCGTCCAGGGCATCGAAGTCCGCTCGATCACGCCCGAAGCCATCGCCCGCTTCCCCGGCGACGCCCTTTCCGTCCGCGCCGAAACCTACGACAGCGATCCCGAACTGCTTGTCAAGTTCGTCCGCGCCACGCTCAAGGGTTGGGCATGGGGCATGGCCAATGACGCGGAAGCCTTCGAGCTCCTCAAGACCAAATATGCCGCCGCTTCCCTCGGCGACAATCCGGTTGCGGCCGAATTCTGGGAACTGGTGAAGACCTATTACACCGCTCCCAAAAGCGTCACTCAGCACGGCACCTTCCTGCCAGAAGCCTGGGATTTTTACATGACCTACCTGCAGCTTGGTGAAGGCGAACAGCAGGCGCTGGCCGGCCCGGTCGATCTCTCGACTGTCCTGACCGACGACATCGTCATAAAGGCCTGGGACGGCCTCGACGTCCCATCGGCGCAGTAATCTCGAACAGGGGAGCCGCGGCGGCTCCCCACGCCCTCCCGATCGGAGACTTCTATGACTTCCACTTCCGCTTCGCCGGACACCATTCCGCTCGTCGTCGTGGGCGCCCATCTGACCGGCATGCCACTCAACAAGGAATTGCAGGCGCTGGACGCGACGCTGATCAAGGCGACCCGCACGACGCCGGACTACAAGCTATATGCCCTCGCCGGCACGGTGCCGCCAAAGCCCGGCCTCCTTCGCGTAGCGTCCGAAGGCGCCAAGGTCGAAGTCGAAATCTGGGCTCTGACCCCCGCGGCTTTCGGCCTCTTCGTATCACGCATCCCGAGCCCGCTTGGTATTGGCACGCTGCAGCTCGAAGACGGCGATGCAGCCAAGGGCTTTCTCGTCGAGGCAGTGGCTATTGAAGGCGCCCGCGACATCTCCGAATTCGGCGGCTGGCGCAATTACATTGCGAGCCTGACGCCCGTCAGCGCCGCCAGTTAGGCCCCAAGCGTCGGCGCGACCTTATCGACGCTGGTCCGCACATAACCAAGGTGGTCGCGCATGGTCGTGGCCGCCTTTTCCGCATCCCCTTCGAGAATGGCCGCCACTACCGCCTCATGCTCCTCGACTGAGCGCAGCAGTCGCCCGAGGCTCTGGAACTGTGCTCGCCGGAACGGCGCCACGCGGTTTCGCGCGCCCAACGTCACCTCCGCAAGGAAACTGTTGTGGCTCAGGCTGTAGATCGTCTCGTGGAACTTGATGTTGAGATCATAATAGAGGCCGATGTCTCCCACCTGAGCCGCATCGCGGCACTCGGCATGTGCCTGTTGAAGGGCCTGCTTTTCCTCAGGACTAGCGGCTTGGGCCGCAAGGCGGGCGCAAAGAGCCTCAAGCTCCGCCATGACCAGAAAAATTTCGTTGAGCTTCTCGGTGGTGAAGAGCGGCACCACTGCACCTCGATGGGGCCTTGCTTCAACAAAACCAATTGCCTCGAGCTGGCGGATAGCCTCCCGAACCGGTGTCCTTGAAACCGAGAACCGCTCCGCAATGCTGGCTTCGTCGAGGGAAACGCCTGGCCCGATCACGCCACGGACTATGTCGTCCGCTATGGCTAGACGTACCTTGTCGGCCGCAGTCATTCGCTTGGGGGGCTTCGCCACAATCACCTGCATTATGCAATCTCGCATGCTTTTAGGGTCAGCGATCTTTTTTGTCTACCCGCGCAACAGTTCATGTCCTTATCCAGCGGCGCGGTGACGTTGCCCCCAACTTCTATCCAGCGTGAAGTAGACTCGGGCGGTTGGTTTGGCCGATCTCGCCGTGGTGAGCGATGGGGTCTGGCGCTAGCGCCGATCCTCACCGCGCCAGCCAGCAGTTCGCCGCTGTTTGAGCAATAGCAATTAATTGCGACCTTTCCGCATCATCCCGGGCCAGTACCGACAGTCCCTGGATAACAGCAATAACGAGGTCAGCAAGACTTCCGCTGTCGGTTTCCGTAGGCAGCAGACCCTGGGATACATCTTTATCGATTCGGACCGCGCCTTTACTATCCCAAGCGCTTCGCCGGAGCACCCTTGCGGGCCTTCATCGATGTGTGCCAGCGAAAAAGTTGATAGACGACCGCTTTCGGAAAACGGAGAGCGAGATGGACGACCGAGAAGGGGCGCGTCTCTGACAGGCGGCTGCCGACTCCATTCGCCGGCGATTG
>CAJYKO010000497.1 GCA_913775215.1 uncultured Devosia sp.
AAGCTCGACGACTATGAGGGCTACCGGGAGCGCTTGTCGAACTTCCTGGAGAGCAACAACGAACTTGGTGTCGCGGCGCTCGCCCAGTACGTCGCCCACCGCAAGATCATCCTCGATCTTTTCGAGAAGGCGTTGAGTTCGGACAGCGACGGTCGGTATCCGCTGGAGAAGATCCTCCATCAAATCATTTTCCCGATGAGATCAAGTACCGACGACACGCTCTATTCACAGCAGAACCTCTGGTTGCTGGACGAGCGCCTGAACTCTTACGGGGTAATTCACTCCGACCGGCAGCTACGTTCGATCGATGGGCTTGAATCCGATTCAGCAATGCGTCCTGACCTGATCGCCTTCGATCAGGAATATCTTCTTGGCGATGGTCCGCAGCCTCTGAACAATCTAACCGTCGTCGAGTTCAAGCGGCCGATGCGCGACGATTATACCGACGACGTCAATCCGCTGAACCAGGTGTTCGCGGTGATCGAAAAGGTTCGCTCCGGTACGAAGCTGGACGCAAATGGGCGTCCGATCGCGATCGCCGGCCCCAATATCCCAACGACCTGTTACGTGGTCTGCGACCTTACGCCCAAGCTCAAGCAGGTACTGAAAGAGCGGGATGCAACAATGCTTCCGGATGGCCAAGGCTTCTACGGCTACAGCCGGAATTACAACGCATACTACGAGGTGCTCGACTACGGGAAAGTGCTACGCGACGCGCAACGCCGAAACGGAGCCTTGTTCGACAAGCTCAAGCTAATCTGACGATGGGACCCGTCGAGCGAGTACCGGAACACGGCTCCTGAGAAGACCAGCCGTTCAGCGCGGCACTCGCGGGCGCCCGAAATGTCCCGCGATCCAGCGTTCGCATGCGGCGGACTCGACCAAAACGCGTCGTTTCCCGAAGGCGCCTGACGTGATGTGGTGGACGACCTCCGCACCAGCGTAGCTGTGCGATGATGCCGTCGTTGTAGGTCCATGTGTGGGCAATCGCACAAAGTATCTGGATCGATTGCGGATTGCGACTTAGCATGAACCCGGCGCTGGCTTGGTGAAGTCAGAAAAGGGATGAGGCCATGTCAGTGCAAGGCTAGAGGGGGATGATTGCCGGCTGCCTGGGAAATTACCGTCCGCGAGACATTGGGCCTGCTCGATGCCGAGTTGCCGGGCGTCGCGGAAGGTGTAGCGCAAGGTCGATATGCCTTGTGGCTGGGGTCGGGCATCTCCCTCAAGCGAGTCGTCGGCGTCCCTGCGATCATTGGCCGCGTCATCGAATATCTGCGATCGCGGATGGATGCAGTCGACCCCACCTGCCGCTACAAAGTCGCGCTCGACCGGGTGCTCGAGCGCCTCTCCGTGCCCGAGCGGCAACGCCTTCATCTTGATCAGCCGATTGACAGCTGGCCTGAGGAAGACAGGCGCATCGTCACTTGTCGGCTCGCCGAGACTTACGCCGAAGTATTGGAAACGCCACTCGACGGGCAGGCCGAGGCAGATTTCCTGCTGTGGCAGGCCGTTGACGTGCAGGGCTGCTTTACCGGGGATCAGCCCGACGCGGAGCATCTCTGCATTGTCATGCTGACGCTCGAAGGCGCGTTCCATGACATTTCTTCTGCGAATTGGGACTATCTGCTCGAGGCAGCGGAGCGCGACCTTACAGGCGCGGTCGGCAGCACAATCGATGTCTGCATTCTCGCCACCGACTTCCAGAATGCCAGCGCGCGGGCAAAGCTGCTAAAATATCACGGCTGCGCTGTGCGGGCCGTCGCGAATCCCAATATTTACCGCAATCTGCTGATCGCCCGCGCGCCGCAAATTCAGCAGTATCGCAATAATCAGGCCTACCAGGTCATGCGAACTCACCTGGTATCGCTGGTTCAGGAACGCCGAACCTTGATGATCGGCTTCTCCGCTCAAGACAGCGACGTGCAGGAAGTTTTCGTCGATGGCGCTCCGGCGAGCAATTGGAACTGGGCGGAGGATCCCAAGGCGTTCCTGTTCGCCGAGGACACTTTGAAACCTGGCCAGCGAACCGTTCTGTCGACCGCCTACGGCGCCAATTATCCTGCTAATCGCAATGCGATCGAAGGAGCAGCGCGCGTGCGCGCCTATGCCAAGCCGCTGCTCACCGCCTTGCTGCTGAGCGTGCTCGAGCAGAAGGCAGCCGCATTTGCCGAGCTGGGTCTACCGGCAGCCTGGGTGCCGGCCGAGCGCGCCTTTGTCATCGAAGGCCTGCGGCATCTCCGTGATACGGTTGCGGCCTTGGCCGATCCCGATGAGCATCTTCCATTCGTCCAGACACTCATTGCCGCACTTAATTGCGGGCTCGACCTTTACCATCATGGAAGCACCCACCACGGGCGTTACATCCCGCTCAGTACAGGACCAGTCCAGCAGGTCGGCGCGGTGCCTGTGGTCACCGGTCTGCGCCAAGCCTCGGTCGCTTTGGCGATGCTGGGAAAAGGCGCAGCGAATGGCGACTGGTCGCTGGCATGCGATCCGGCCATCGCGGCGCCGGTTCGGCTTGAGCAAGGCGGAAGAAGGGTGCACCTGTTCTTCGCGGCCAATGATGACGTTGCCAATCAGATGATACAGAACGGCCATGTTGATCCCGACTCCGATGACACCCTGTTGCTGCTGAGTACCTCTGCGAAAGCGAGCTTCGCGCGCAGCCCGGCAAGTCGCTATGGGCGGGGAAGCAAGACGGGGCTTCGCGAGGTCTGCATGCGTTCGGTGATTACAGGTGCCACCGACGCCGCCGAGATGATCACGTCGTTCAAATGGAGTGCCGCATTGTGACGCCACTCGAACAGGCCGTGGCGATCCTGAAAAAGGGTAAGTATCGCGATGCGCAGCAGCCGTTCGGGATAGGCTCGACCAGCTACTCGTTCGACGCCGTGCTCACGACCGACAAGTCCCTCGATCTCGTCATTCTGCAAGACACGACCGTCGGATCCGCAGACCGCATGCGTCGCGAGCTCCTGGCCTTCGGCCGGTCGCTCGACGTGATCGGCTCACGCCGGACCCTGACCCTCGTGTTGATCGGCCAGCGGCTTGACCCGGAGCTCCTTGACGGACTTTCGCAAGTTTGCCGGGTTTTGTCGGTCGGCCCGAGCCCAACCGATAAGCAGCTGCGTGAGTGGCTTGCCGTGCTCCTGCCCTTGGAGCTGCCGACCGCCACCGACCTCCGAGGCGACTGGAGCAGCGAAGTGTGCAGCCGGTTAAGCCCGGACGTCGCGCGCGTCGCGACGGTCTATTTCAATGTTACTGAACAAGGTGAGTCCGGCGTGAGCCTCGAACTTCGTCGGCGCATCGATCGCGCATTGGCGGGAGCGCTATCATGACGCATCAGCTCACCGAGCTCGTCATTAGAGATTTTCGCAGCATCAAGGGGACGATTTCGATCCCGCTCGACGCGCCTATCGTCCTCATCCACGGCGCCAACGGCGCGGGAAAGACGAGCATTGCCACCGCGCTGGAACTGGCGCTGACCGGCGATGTCGCTGCGCTCAGGCGAAGCGACGAGAACGTTCAGGACCACCTTGTCCATCGCGACGCCGCCATGGCCGAGGTCGAGCTGAAATTGACCGGCGGCTTTCGGTCGGAAACCAAGATCCTAGTGCAAGGTGGGCGGATTGTCGGTAAGGCGCTTCTCGACCAGAACGGCCGGACCTTCTTCTCCGACCGCTGCTAT
>CAJYKO010000498.1 GCA_913775215.1 uncultured Devosia sp.
GGGCGTCTGGCGCGCCCCCGATGCCGACGCTGTCGAGAAGGCAGACTATTGCGCGAGGCATGAATTACTCCGTGGGCATGATGCGGTCGGCAATCAGCGCAAACTTTGGCGCGCCGGAACCGACGAAATAGGCTGATCGCAGCCGCGCCTCGGCATCGGCTGCAGAGGCTTCATCGGCAGCGTGGATACGGGCGATCGGGGTAGTGGGTTCGACCTCGACACCCAGACCAAGCAGGCGATCGAAGCCCACCCGATGATCGATCGTGTCGGTTGGCGTCGCCCGACCGCCGCGAAGGGCAACGACAGCCATGCCGACACCTCGGGTATCGATCTCAGCGATCGTTCCCCGGCCCCCAGCCAGAACGTCGCGAACAATCGGCGCCGGCTGAAGATGATCATCCATGCGGTCGACAAAGTCGGTAGGGCCGCCCAGCACGGAAACCATTTTCGAAAAATGCTCCGTTGCCTTGCCGCTATCGAGGGCGTCTTCCACTTTTTTGCGAGCGAAGGCAGATGTTTCCGCCATGCCGGTCATCAAAGCAATTTCCGCCGACAAGGCGAGCGTAACTTCGCGAAGGCGCCGGTCCTGGTGCATGCCTGTCAGGAATTCGACGGCGTTGCGCATTTCGAGACCATTGCCGGCCGCACTCGCCAGCGGCTGGTTCATATCGGTGATCAGCGCGCCGGTCTTAAGGCCTGCGCCATTCGCGACATCCACCAGGCTTTTTGCGAGATCGCGCGAAGCCTCAAGCGTCGGCATGAAGGCGCCAGAGCCGGTTTTGACGTCGAGGATCAAGGCACCCAATCCCGCAGCCAGTTTCTTTGAGAGAATCGAGGCGGTGATCAGCGAAATGGACTCGACCGTTCCCGTCACGTCGCGGATGGCGTACAGTGTCTTATCGGCCGGCGCGAGATCAGAAGTCTGACCGATAATGGCGCAGCCAGCCTGCTTCACAGCTTTGCGGAACAGCGCATTATCGGGTTGGGTCTGGTAGCCGGGAATAGAATCGAACTTGTCGAGCGTCCCTCCCGTGTGCCCAAGCCCGCGGCCAGAAATCATCGGCACATAGATGCCGATGGCGGCAAGGATCGGCGCGAGCATCAGCGAGACATTATCGCCCACCCCGCCCGTAGAATGCTTGTCGGCGACGGGGCCATCGAGATCGGACCAATCGAGCACGGTGCCGCTATCGCGCATGGCGAGCGTCAGCGCCACGCGCTCATCCATGCTCATATCGCGAAAATAGACCGCCATGGCAAAGGCCGCAGCCTGCGCTTGAGAAACAGTGCCCTCGGCAAAGCCAGCGATGAAGCGGGCGATATCTTCCTTGGGAAGTTTTTCGCCATTGCGCTTTTTCAGGATGACTTCTTGAGGGAGGAAGACCATTGGATGGCTTTCAGCTCTGAGGAATTACCCCCACCCAACCTCCCCCTAACAGGGGAGGGATAGCCTGGAGGTCGTCTCGATATTGCGGCAAGAACCGGCGGGCCCCTCCCCCTATTGGGGAGAGGTTGGGTGAGGGTCAGCTCAAGCGCCGTATGGAATCCAAACGTTCTTCACCTGCGTCGCCTTCCCAAGGAAATAGTCCCCAGCAAAGCGTGGATCAGCGAGATCGTAATAGAGCCCGCGGCTGGTCCAGGTCTGCTTGAGATTGCCCACCGAGGCCTTTTCGACCATGGCAGAGCCTTCAGCGGGACCGGCAAACCAGAGCCCATCGACGCCATCGTGCTCGGCCAAAGTCTTGGCGAGGCTCACACTTTCCCCTGTCACGATGTTGACGACGCCCGAGGGCATATCGGACGTTTCGAGCACTTGGTAGAAATCGGTCATCGAGAGCGGTGATCGCTCCGATGGCACCAGCACGACGGTATTCCCCATAGCGAGCGCTGGAGCGATCAGCGCGATCGAGCCCAGCAGCGGGCGCGAAGGTGGCGCAACCACACCGAGCACGCCGAGCGGCTCGACCATGGCGGCGGCAATAGCGCGCATGGGCGGGTTGTGCACCGCACCATCATATTTGTCGGCCCAACCGGCAAAGGCGAACAGGCGCTCGACGGATTGATCGACTTCCTTGGAACCGTCTTCGCCGGTCTGCGCTTTGATGCGGGCCGCAAATTCGTCGCGGCGATAATCGAGATTTTCGGCAAGGAAATAGAGGATCTGTGCGCGGGAATGCGCGGCAGTCGTGCCCCAGCCGAGGGCGGCGCGGGCAGCTTCGACGGCATTGCGAATATCCTTGCGATTGCCATCGCCGACTTCTCCGACGAGCGAGCCGTCAACGCCATGGACCGGCCGATTATAGCCGCTATCGGGCCGCGCCTGCTTGCCACCGATATACATCTTTGCGGTCTGGTCGAGGTGACCGGCATCGAGCGGATTTAAGGCTTTGGCTGCAACCGACGTGGCAGCGGGACCCGGCTGCAGCGCCTTTTCCCACTTCGGTTTCAGGTAGGCGCCCATCCCCTCGCGGCCACCTTCGCGACCATAGCCACTCTCCTTATAGCCACCAAAGCCGACGGCAGCATCGAACTGGTTGGTGCCGTTGATCCAGACCACACCGGCCTTGAGCTT
>CAJYKO010000499.1 GCA_913775215.1 uncultured Devosia sp.
TTGGGGCAAGGGAGAGCGCCGATGACCGATCAGGGAGCGCCAAGCCAGATCATCCGCTCTGCCGCGATGAGCCGAGAAGACAATTTCGCCCAATGGCACTCAGGACTTGCTAGTCTCTTCGAGGCAAAACCACTCGACGGCGCGCTCGACCGCTTTAGCGCCGATCTTGCTACCTATAATCTGGGAAGCTTTCTGATCGGGCACAGCAAAGCCTCGCCGCAGAGCTTCAAGCGCGATGCGGGCCTTGTATCGGCCGTTGGCGTCGATCATCTTCTCGTCCAGCTCTATGTCAACGGGGACTGCGAATTCTCGGCCGATGGCTATGAGACGCGTGGGAAAACCGGAGACATCGTCTGCTTCGACCTCTCGCGCCAGATGCAGTCGCGTACCACCGATCTTGAAACCATCAGTCTCGTCGTCCCCCGCCAATTGGTCCGCCTGGCGCCCAAGACCTTCGATACGCTCCATGGCGCCGTGCTCGATGGCGAAACTTCGCTCGGCATCCTGTTGCGCGAGCATCTTCTTTCGATGGCTAAGGTCGCACCCCGGCTTGGCGCTCCAGACGGCAAGCTCGCAACCGAAGTCGCCGCCGTCCTTATCTCCGCCGGCCTTTCTGCTGCAGTCACCGGGCAGGCATCGGACACCGATCTGGTCGGCACAGGACTTCAGGCGATCCAGAGCTATATCGAGCGCAATCTGGTTGACGAACATCTCTCCGCCGAAATGATCATGCGCCATTTCGGTCTGTCGCGCTCTGCCCTCTACCGAACCTTTGAGCCGCTCGGCGGCATTGCCGAATATATTCGCGATCGACGGCTCAACCGCGCCTTGCTGCGCCTCTCGTCGGTCGGATCGGGCCGCGGCGTCGTTGCAAAGCTCGCCTATATGAACGGATTTTCCAATGAGGCCGCCTTTTCCCGCGCCTTCCGCCAGCGCTTTGGCATGAACCCACGTGAAGCGCTCGCCGAAGCAGAAAAGCGCGCCGCTTCAGGCCGCGCTACTGATTTGACCCAGGACAACTGGATGCAGGCCTGGCTCCATGGCCTCAGCGTCGCTCATGCCGGCGTCTGACCAGTATCCCGACAGGCTCACGCTGGCGATAGAGTGAAGGCGATGACGACCCAGGCCAGCTTGCAGCCGATGTGCAGTGCCTGGTCGACATTGTAGGAAATCAGCTTCCGGCACTTGGCATCATCGATCAAGGCGTGAAGCACTGTTTCAGCGAGTCCCAGGATCAGGCTGCCCGTCACCAGGAAGACGAGGCCACCGTGGATGATCGTATGCGCGGCCATCGCTTGGTACCAGGGCACACCAGGAACTGGAGCCCAACGATTCTTGGCATTCGCCAGAAACGCGCCCTGCAAGGGATAGTCGGCGAGCATATGCGCAAAGACAAGCAGCGCAAAGATTTCCAATGGCCCTGACGGCACGTTTCCAGCCCTCTCTTATCCCGACCGCATTCATAAGACGCGCACACGGAAAAGCCTAGTTTCATCGGACCGCACTTCGTCCCCAAATGGCCCGCTTTTGTCCAGAGGTGCGAGAACGACGGACTGTCCAATAATGGCGCAGCTGGTGCATGCAGGTGAAAACCGTATGGGACAAAATCGGCCGGTTTTGGGATAAATCGAGATACGGTCCCGCTCGTCTATAGCGGTTCTGCGTGCTAGTTTAGCCTCGAACTCGCAGAGAGCGACAGAAATGACAAAGCCATCCAAGACGCCGGTTTCCGCCAAGCCGAAGGCAGCAGCGACTTCCGAACTGCCTGACAATGTTCTCGATAAGGTCGCCGGCGGCGGCAATGTTCCAGTCCAGTCCGATTACCCTGGAAAGGAACAATTTGCGGGCCGAGGCCAAAAGCCAGACGTCTAACCGAAAGGTTTATCGTCTCGAGGACGCGTCACTTCGTCCTCACCTGGGTTTATAGGTAGTTCATCTAGCCACGAAGCAGGCTGCCGGCACAAAGGCCGGCAGCGCTTAAACCCCAGACGTCAATCCGCAACGCCCGCTTCGGCCGCGAGCTGGCCGAGCTTGACCTGTACCAGCAAGCTCAGTTCGTCATAGACATTCCATTCGTCGACGATCTTGCCGTTCTTCCAATGATAGTGGCTCATGCCCATCACCTGTACACGCTTGCCGGTCGGATCGCCGAGCGTGCCGAGAATACCATAGCCAAGGTGATGGCCTTCCATCAGCCAACGCACCGCAACCTTGGTGCCGCCCTCATCGCACGGATTCGAAGCGACGTGCTGGATCTCAAACGAGGCGTCCGGCAGCGAGCCGATTAGCCCGAGGTGCTGATGGATGATCGCCGCCTGGCCATACAGTTCCTTCATCAGCGGGCCGTGATACTGCGCATTCGGGGCATAATCGCGCGCGATCTGGCCGAACATGCGCTTGGTGAACACCTCATGCAGCATTTCGATCGTCTGGGCTTCGACGTCATTATGCGCGAGCGAGGTATCGGCCTTTTCATTCGGCGGCGTCTGGCCGAGGAAGCGGCGGTTCTCGCCGATGTCGAGCGAGATCAAACCCGCATCAAACTTGGCCTTGGCCGTTTTCATCGCAAAATGATGCGGATCGAGCCCAAGCTGCTGGATGATGGCCATGGTGTCGGCAACGACCCATTCTCGATAGATCTTGTTCTCAAAGACCATGCAGTCGGCGATCGTGCGCGAGACAAATGGCTTGCCCGTCGGCTGGCCAAGATGGCCATATTGGGTGTGGCGACCCGAACCGGTCACGAGGTGGCTGGTGTAAAAACCGTCCTTGTCATTGCCGTTCCAGATCACCTGCGTGCCCATGCCGCGTCG
>CAJYKO010000500.1 GCA_913775215.1 uncultured Devosia sp.
CAAGAGAAGATGATCATCAGCACCGCATAGGGCGCGGCGGAGGCGAAGTCGAGTTCGCTTGTATAGGACCAGAAGCGCATGGCGAGCGTGCGGGTGCCGTTGGGCGCCAGCATCAGCGTCGCCGTCAGTTCCGTCGTAATCCCGAGTGCAACGAGCGCCGCGCTTGCTGCTGCGCCTGGTGCTGCGAGCCGGATGGTCGTCTGCCAGACCGCGGCAAGCGGCTTTTTGCCAAGGCTCGAAGCAGTGCGCTCAAGCTCGACCGGCGCCTGGGCAATGCTGGTGCGCAGACCGACCAGCGCACGCGGCATGAACATCAGAACATAGGCGAAAAGCAACGTGGCTACCGTCTGATAAAGGGGCAGGGCCACTTGCACCGTGATTGTCACCAGGGCCAATGCAATGATGATACCGGGCAGGGCGCCCACATAGGTGTGGCTCGCTTCGAGCCAGCGCTGCACTCTGCTCGGTGCCCTTACCGCGAGCCAGGCCATGGGAATAGCCGCCAGCGTCGTCAGAAGCGCTCCGCTCAGCGCAAGTAGGGCTGTCTGACCGAGCGCCGGCAGAATGAATTCGAACTGCCAGATCCCGGAGCCACCAGCCCAGAGCCAGCGTCCCAAGGTCAAGATCGGCACGCCGAGCGACAGGGCCGAAAGTCCTGCGGGCAGGGCCATCGCCACCCAGCGCCAGCGTTCGAGCCTTTGAACATTGCGCCGCCGGGCCGCGCCGGAGCCAAGCCGCGCATAGCGCTCATGTCCACGCAGGCCGGTTTCGAGCCCTAGAAGGAAGAGGCACAGCAAGACGAGCACACCGCCCAGAAGATTGGCCGAGGGTCCGCTATAGGCTGACTGGAACTGATCGACGATCACCGTCGCAAAGGTGTCGAAACGCGTCAGGACGAAGAGCCCATATTCGGCAAGCAGATGTAGCCCGATCAGCAGTGCCCCGCCCATGATGGCGAGCCGCAATTGTGGTAGCACCACGCGAAAAAAGACCTGATGCGGCGGCTTGCCCATGGATTGCGCCATTTCTTCAAGCGCAGGATCGAGCCGCCGAAGTTGCGCGGCGATCGGTAGATAGACGAAGGGCAAATAGGCAAGCATCGATACCAACACCGCCGCGCCAAGCCCATTAAAGCGCGGCATGAAGGCGCTCCAGGCATAGGAGTGAACAAAGGCCGGGAGAGCCAGAGGCGCAATGACCAGCCAGGACCAGAACCGGGCATAGGGCAGGTCCGTCCGCTCGATCAACCAGGCCAGGCCGAGACCCAAGGCGACCGAGAGTGGTAGCACCAATGCCAGCAAGGCAAAGGTGTTGAGGAGCAAGATGCCGACCTTGGGCCGAAGCACCAGATCGGCAATGGTCTGCCAACCGCTGGTTGCCGCGATAAAGAGAACGAAAACCAGCGGCAGCAGGCAGAGCGCACCTGTCAGCGCGGCAAACCCTGTGACGAGCGGGTGCTTCGGGCGCCACCGCAGGTGGCGCCGCGGCACGCTCGCCACTGCCAGTTCAGTCACCGCGCTCATGCTTCGACTAGAGCAAACCGGCTTCCGTCATCAGGCGTGCTGCGCCTACGGTATCGAGTTGGCTCGGATCGATCTTGGGGGCAGCGAGGCTATCGAGGGCAGGCAAAGCAGGATTGGATGCGTGATCGACGCCGACGGCATATTCGAATGACGTCCCGTCGCGCAGCACGTCCTGGCCCTTGGCACTGGTTATGAAGCGCAAAAACTGCTCGGCCTCGTCCTTATGCTTGCTACTCTTCAGGATTCCACCACCTGAAATAGAGACAAATGCCCCGGGGTCCTCATTGCCGAAATAGTGGAGGGCCGAGTTATTGCTGTTCTCGCCCGTGCCGGCCTGATCGCCATACCAATAGTAATGGTAGATCAATGCGCCATCGACTTCGCCATTATTGGTGGCAGCAAGCGCCGTACGATTGCCGCGGACGATCACGGCATTTGCCTGCATACCCTTGAGCCAGGCAAGCGTTGCGTCCTCACCTTCAAGCGCGAGATAGGCGGCAACGATCGCCTGGAAATCCGCGCCACTCGGCGATGCAGCCCAGCGGCCCTGCCATTTGGAATCGGCCAGTTCGGCCATGGTTTTGGGCAGGTCGGCTTCAGTCAGCTTATCCTTATTGTAAGCGAAGACCGTCGAGCGGGCGGCAATGCCCATCCAATTGCCATTGGTTGGGCGGAACTGCTCGGGCACCTGGGCCAGCAAATCCTGCGGCAAAGTTTCGAAGAGACCAGCCTTATCAACCAGCACCATTGCCGGCGAATTCTCCGTCAAAAAAACGTCGGCCGGTGAATTCTCACCTTCCTGCACGATCTGGTTGCCGACTTCGAGGTCCGACCCCTGCCGCAACACTACTGGAATGCCGGTCTCTTCCGTAAAGGCCGAGGCCCATTCCTGCGCCAGCGTTTCGTGCTGGGCATTGTAGACGATGAGTGGATCTTGCTGGGCAAGGACAGGGACGGCGAGCGCGAGGGACGCGAGCGTCCCGACGAGAAGCGGCAGTTTGCGGATCATTCCGACTGTTCCATCTATAAGGCTGCATTCTGCAGCCTAAGTTGATGCGCAGTGTCTAATTTGTCGTCGGTCTCTTGTCCATGCCAGTTGATTTCAAAAGGTGATGAGCATAATCACCTTTGCAGCTTTCATTGGAGAATGGCGCGATGTTTTCGATTGGCAGGCGCTCGTTGCGCGGTCTGGCCCTGATTCTGGCTCTGTCTGTGTCCCCAGTTGCAGTCATGGCCGAAGCGCCGAGCGAGGAAGCGGTTCTGCAAAACTATGCCGATCTCGCGCTCGCAGGCTACCAAGATGCGCTCAGCACCGCCAAGGCGCTCGAGACTGCCGTCGATACGCTCATCGCCAACCCCAGCGAAGAAACTCTTGACGCTGCCCGCTCTGCCTGGAAAGCCGCGCGCATCCCCTATCAGCAGACCGAAGCCTTCCGTTTCGGCAACCCAATCGTCGATGAATGGGAAGGCAAGGTGAATGCCTGGCCACTCGATGAAGGCTTGATCGACTATGTCGATGCGAGCTACGGCACCGAAAGCGACAGCAACGCGCTTTATGTTGCCAATGTCATCGCCAATCCAAAGATCACCATTGACGGGGCCGAGGTCGACGCCACCACGATCACGCCTGAACTCCTGCAGAACGAGTTGCAGGAAGCGGCGGGTGTGGAATCCAATGTCGCGACCGGCTATCACGCCATCGAATTCCTCCTCTGGGGCCAGGATATCAATGGCACCGGTCCTGGCGCTGGCAATCGCCACTTCACCGACTTTTCCACAGCAGAGCATGCCGACCGCCGTGCAGCCTATCTCAAGTCGGCCTCGACGCTGCTTGTCCGCGATCTCGAAGAAATGGTCGGCAACTGGACCGCTGACGGCGCGGCCCGCAAAGCTTTGCCGGAGCGCGGTCTCTCAGCAATTCTCACCGGCATGGGGTCACTCAGCTTCGGCGAATTGGCCGGCGAACGCATGAAGCTCGGCCTCCTGCTGCACGATCCTGAAGAAGAGCACGATTGCTTCTCGGACAATACCCACGTGTCCCATCTGGAAGACGCCGTCGGCATTCAGAATGTCTATCTTGGTCGCTATGTGCGCGTTGATGGTTCCGTCGTCGAGGGTCCGTCACTTTCGGCCGTCATCGCCGATAAGGATGCCGCCCTCGACACCGAAATCAAGGATCTCCTCGCCGATACCGTCGCCAAGATGAACGTTATGGCCAAGCGCGCCGAGACCGTCGAAGCCTATGACCAGCAGATCGCCGAAGGAAACACCGAGGGCAATGCCGTGGTCCAGGCCGCCATCGATGGACTCATCGCCCAGACCCGCGGCATCGAACGCGCCGTGGCGCTCCTCGATCTTGTGGATGTGACCATCGAAGACAGCGACTCTCTGTCAAATCCGGATGCCGTTTTCGAATAGGCCGTCGGCTCAAAACTCTCAATGATCGTCATTGCCCGGCGCGTCCGGGCAATCCATCTCGCCTCCACATGGACTACCGGGACAAGCCCGGTGGTGACCACGACAGAGAGGCCAGCGTGTCAATCGATAAACGTCGTTCTTCCATGCACAGTCGCCTGACATTCGCGCTCATTGCCCTCCTTGGCACCAGCCTCGTCTTTGCCAATGATCTGACACAGCGCACGGATATATCAGGCGACGACCTCGCCCGCGTCGCGGCCGTCACGGCACCGGCTACAGACTTTTCTGAGCCCGAAAAATTCGAAACCAACCCTGCGGGCAAGGCAACGACGCGCTTTTCGGTCAATGCGGACTCCTTCAGCCATTTTCAGGCCAATCTGACGTTCGAGCAGGAAGAGCAGTTCAAGCTCGGCAATGCGCTCTTTCGCAAGATCTGGGTTAGCTCGCCGAGCTCCACTCAGGCCTCCGATGGCCTTGGCCCTCTCTTCAACGCCCGCGGTTGCCAGAGCTGTCACATTAAGGATGGCCGCGGCCATCCGCCATTCCCCGGCCAGGCTGAAAACGTGTCGATGTTCCTGCGCCTTTCCGTGCCCCCGAAAGAGCCAGACACGCGCCTTGCTATGGATGGCGTCATCGCCGGGGAAGTCGGCGATCCGGTCTATGGCACCCAGCTTCAGGATTTCGCCGTTCCGGGCCTTAAGGCCGAAGGCCGTATGGTCATCGACTACAAGGACATGCCGGTGACCCTCGGCGATGGCACCGTCGTTACGCTTCGCCAGCCGACCTATTCCGTCGCTGACCTCGCCTATGGACCTCTCGCCGCCGACGTCCGACTTTCGCCGCGTATCGCCAATCCGATGATCGGTCTTGGCCTCATCGAACAGATACCGGCTGAAGACATCCTCGCCCATGCCGATCCCGAAGATCGCGACAGCGACGGCATTTCCGGTCGTCCTAACTGGACAATAGCGCCCGAAACCAAGACGGTTGCGCTCGGTCGTTTCGGCTGGAAGGCGGGCATGGCGACTATCCGCAGTCAATCTGCCGCCGCCTTTGCCGGCGACGTCGGTATATCGACTCCACTCGTCAACCAGCCTCATGGCGATTGCACCGAATACCAGACCGAATGTCTTGCTCTGCCGACCGGCGAACAGCCGCGCCTCGGCGTGAGCGAAGCGCCCGATCCGGTGCTCGATCTCGTTACCTTCTATGCCCAGACGCTCGGAGTCCCTGAGCGGCGCGATGTCGATGATCCCAAGGTGCTGGCCGGCAAAAAGGCCTTTTACGGCGCCGGATGCGCCAGCTGTCACGTGCCCAAATTCGTGACCAGCAAGGCCGCCGAAAATCCGGCGCATCGCTTCCAGTTGATCTGGCCCTATTCCGATTTTCTCCTCCACGACATGGGCGAAGGCCTTGCCGATCATCGGCCCGAAGGCCAGGCCGATGGCTATGAGTGGCGCACGCCGCCGCTCTGGGGCATTGGGTTGACGCAGACGGTTTCGGGGCACACCTTCTTCCTCCACGACGGTCGTGCGCGGAACCTCACCGAAGCCATCCTTTGGCACGGCGGCGAAGCTCAGGCTTCGCGCGATGCCTTCGCGGCGATGAGTGCGGACGAGCGTGCCGATCTCGTGACCTTCCTGGAGTAGATGTGATGCGCTTTTTCGCCGGTGTCGTTCTCGCGCTCGCGCTTTCTGCTCCGGTTGTCGCCCAAACGACGACCCCTTCCGAGGTGCTGCGCTCGAGCGTCAGCAATTTCATCCGTCCGCAGATGGAGGCCTTAGCCGGCGAATCCGAAGCCCTGTCGTTGGCAGTGGCGACGCTGTGCAATACTCCGTCCGCCGACGCGCTAACTGAGGCGCAAACCGCGTTCGACAGCGCCGCCACTGCCTATGGCCGCGTCGAATTTCTGCGCCTTGGGCCACTGGTGGAAGACAACCGCGCCGATCGGCTGCTGTTTTGGCCCGACAGGCGGAGTATCGGTCTCA
>CAJYKO010000501.1 GCA_913775215.1 uncultured Devosia sp.
TAGCGTCGGTGTCCCACCCGATCCCATCCCGAACTCGGCCGTGAAACCCGACTGCGCCAATGGTACTACTGCTCAAGCAGTGGAAGAGTAGGGCGTCGCCAGGCATTACAGCCCGCGAATACAAAAACCCATTCACATCGTCTCTGCCCAACACCTCCGCGGGGTGGAGCAGCCCGGTAGCTCGTCAGGCTCATAACCTGAAGGCCGCAGGTTCAAATCCTGCCCCCGCAACCATATTCCCGAATACCATAACCGCCTCAGGATTTTCCCGAGGTGGATTTTTGTTCCTGTTTGCGTGAGGAAGTCGTCGGCTAGAGCGTCTTCCGACCGACGTGAGTCGAAGGGAGATTCCCAACGGGGGTGCTGATCTGATTCACGGTAGTGGCTGGATGGGGGCCGGCATGGATGAGCAAGCCGTTGGCGATGGATCTGCGGTCGCAAGCGCTGGCCACGGTTGACGAGGGGATGAGTTGCCGGGTTGCGGCGGTGCGGTTCGGTGTGGCGGCCGCGACGGTGATCCGGTGGCACGACCAGCGCCGCAGCACGGGCACCTATGCCGCCAAGCCGCAGGGCGGGGACACGCGTGCGATCGAGCAGGATCGCGCCGACGTCCTGAGTGCGCCGACGTCCTAAGTGCGCGTAAGGACTGGTTTAATGGCCAGCTCGATCTCGACCCCGCACGGCTGGTGTTCATCGACGAGACCTGGACGGCGACCAACATGACCCGCAGCCATGGCCGCTGCTCACGGGGCGAGCGGCTGCGGATGGGCTACCCGCACGGCCATCGCAAGACGACCACGCTGGTCGCCGGCCTGCGCATGACCGGCATGGTCGCCCCGATGGTGCTTGACGGCCCGATCAACGGCGACTGGTTCGAGGCCTATGTCCGAAAGATCCTCGTGCCCGACCTTGGACGCGGCGACGTGGTGATCATGGACAACCTGTCCAGCCACAAGCGTGCCAGCGTCCGTGAGGCCATCGAAGCCGCAGGCGCCCGCCTCATGTTCCTCCCGCCCTACAGTCCCGATTTCAACCCCATCGAAAAGGCGTTCGCCCGCCTCAGGCCATGCTGCGCAGAGCCGGCGAGCGCACCGTGTCCGGGCTCTGGTCCCTTATCGGCAAACTGGTTGACCTGTTCCAGCCGCAGGAATGCGCCAGCGATTTCAGCTCCTGTGGTTATGATCCAGACTGATCAGAATCCGCTCTGATGGAGCCGATAGCCTTCCTGTTGGAGGCGATCGCCTGCGCGATCAGCCCCGGCAAGCGCTCGTTGAGGATATCCTGCTCCACCCAATACCGCGCCGAGGCGGGGCTGGCAGGCTGGCGCGCCTCAAGCTTCAGAATGTGATAACCTTCCGGGCCGCGCACCGGTTCGGTGATCCCGCCGACGGGCAGTGCCTGCACATGAGAGAAAAAGGCATCGTTCATTGTGGCGCCGAGCAGTTCGGAAAGCGCGCCCCCCTCGATGGCCGTGGACGCATCCTCGGACGCCGCCTCCGCGACCATTCCGAAGCGTTCGCCGCCCTTGATCCGCGCGTGGATGCGTCGGGCGAGTGCCAGTGCGTCGGCTTCGCTGCGGCTCTTGCCGTCGCGGGTCGGACCGACCGCGACAAAGATGTGGCGCAGGCGGTACTCGTCGTACCGCTCCGGATGGGCCGCGATCCGTTGCGCAACCTCTGCATCGGTCGGCCGGATCGAGTCCACGAGACTGCGCCGCGCCGCCTCGGCGAGGATCAGGTCGTCCGCTGCGGCCCGAGCGGCACGCACGTCGGCCCGGTCGGCCATTCCCTTGGCTCTTGCCACATTCGCCAGGCCGATCACCTGTCGAGCATCACGCCTCTCCGATTCCCTGATCTCGGTGTTTTCGAGCAAAACGGGATCGAAAAGCCATGCAAAATCCATTCGAGACTGTAACATTGCAGCAACGGAGTACTGATGACGATCAATAAAATTTGCAGCCGTCTGAGCCTTTGCGGGACTAGCTAGACTCAAAATAGCAAAGAGTACTACCTTTGCTCTGCATCGATAGCGATATGTCATTAAGATATCATTCCTTTAGTTTTAAATCGAAAAGGCAAAAATCGATTAATCATTGAATTGCAGCCATGATTGCGCAATAACTAAGTGATTTCAAACTGAATAGGTGGAGATATGATCAATTCGCCTGTCGATGTTCGCAAATTGCGTAAAATGTTAGCCGCGATTGCAGGGCTTGCTGTCATGATGAGCGCCGGTGTCTTTTTGATCCGCTACCACGAGTCTGAGAGTGGTACGTCGTCAAACGACGGGATTGTGGTCATATCGGCTCGCTCGCAGGACGTGCCCCATCGCGAACTCTCTGAAACCGACCTGGCAATGCCGTCACAGGCCACGATGCCATCAGCCGCCATGTTGAATGCGGCGGACGTCGACCGGATGGTGTCGCAATATCTCCCCGTCCTGCGGGAGGTACGGAGCGAATGCGATGCCTATAGTTGCAGCGTCTCAGCCGAACCCAGCGCGGCCGGTGCGCCTCTCGACGAACAGGCCTTCTCGCAGCTGATTCAGGAGGACATGCCGGCGAGCCTCGCACGGGCGGGGTACGGCCTAAGCGAACCCATCCAGATCGAAGAACTCGGCCCTGACCAACATCGGTTGCTCTTCCGGATCGAGCGAAAGGCGCAGTGATTCGGTGCGTGCCGATGGGCGGCGCGAGGTCGCCCATCGGCCATCATCGGTCGAACGCTGTCAGCCCCAATAACCCTGGAAATGGTTCTGACGCTTGCCCGCGCGGGACAGGTAGCGGACTGTACCGTGGGGATCATCGGTGGTGATCAGGCCGAAACGCTGCTGAACCAGAAAGGGCATTTCCCCGCGACGATCATCCGTGTCGCGGCCAGCCACCTGACGATTGACGTAATAAGTGTAGTAGAGATCCGACAGCTTGTAGCAGCACGCGCCAGTGTTCTTGTAGAAGGTGTTCGGGTTGGGCCCGTCCGGGATTGCCTGGAACACGCCGACGCGGATGCCTTTTTTCAGCGCCTCGTCCTTCTGATAGGACAGCAAGCCACCACTTTGCTTGACGTTGATCTCCATCGTCTTGACACGGCTGGACCATGCATTGAAAGCGTCGGCGACGTTGATCTTGCCCAGCATGTTGGTGGTGAAGACCGGAATGACCTTCAGGTTTCTGCTCTGCCGCCAGAAGGACTGGGGCGTCGGATAGAGGGTCGCGTTGACCTTTACCCCCATCACCCGGCCGCCGCCCGGTACCAAGCCCTTGACCAGATCGTCGAGCATCCGCACCGCGCTAGTCGTCTTGGTATCGAAAATGATCGGCGTTGACCAACGATCGCCGGTATAGGTTTGCAGCACCTTGCTGACGCGGGGGAGGCGCTGGTCCGACAAACCCGAGCGATTGGGCAGTAGCAAGGTGAGCCGGTCGAGTTGGGTCGCTGTCATGCTGCTGACCGCAGGGTTGGCGCCCCGGTCGTGGATCGGGTCGTACTTGCCGCCCGGCTCGAAGCGGTAGATGTCCGTGGTGCGGCCCAGATTGAAGTCATGCATCAAGTAGAGGACGCCGTCCTTCGACTCTTTCACGTCATATTCGATCCCGTCCATGCAGTCGGCGTTCGCCGACGCACCGGCCGCGATGGAGTTTTCCGGGATGGATTTGTCGTTGCGGTTGTACTGTCCCCAATTGCCGCGATGCGCCAGGAACAGCGTGTCGTTGGTTGCGCGCGTGTTCATGATCTCGTCCATCTGATAGGCGGCGGACTGGCAGGTGGCGGCGCTGGCCTGCTGCGCGCCGAACAGTGCCGCAGCACCGGTCAGTGTGCAAACCGTATGGCGGAAAAGTCTAAGATGATCGAACATCAGTTCCTCCCAGAGTGAGCGTTAGCGCTTGAAAACGGGTTGATACGGATTGGTTCTGACGCGGGCGTGGCTAGGGCCGCTTCATTTCGCCGTCGTTTCGACCGTGTGACGATAGAACGACATTGCAGGGCAACCGCTCGCCGATGGCCGCATGCCCAGTCGCAATGGTCGGGAAGGCGGGCGGCCGTATCGCAGTTCCAGCAGCCACCCGCATCAATAGCGTACGAGCGCGCCGATAAAGAAGGCGCGGCCGTTGTCGATTTCTT
>CAJYKO010000502.1 GCA_913775215.1 uncultured Devosia sp.
CTGGGCGATGTGCTCCATGCCGGGGCGCGGATTCGGGATCGCTGCGCTTGTCCGCGCAATTGCAGCTTATGGGCTCAATGAGTTTCTTGCGCGGAAAGCGCGGGCGCCGCTGGAAAAGCACGGGATCGATGTCGAGCGCCTCATAGTGGAATAAGAAAGGCACCGGGCTTGAGCCCGGTGCCATCGAATTTGTCGGTACTGTTTACTGGCCTACGCAGAAGTAACCATTGGGGCCATTGTAGCAGAAGCTGGCGCCCGGATTGCTCGGGTAGGGGTAGGGGTAGTCGGGGCGCGGTGGGCGCGGGTTCCAGTGGGGCGGACGCGGCGGCGGACCAGGGTTCCAGTGCGGCGGGCGCGGCTGGTTCCAATGCGGGGGACGCGGCGGCGGAGGAGGCTCGTAGCCACCGTCCCAACCACCGTCCCAACCACCACCGGTCGAGAGATAATTGGCCGAGACCCAGCCATCTGGGCCGCGCTTTTCGATGTAGCACCAGCTACCACGACAATATTGGATATCCACGCGTTCGCCGCGGCGCAGCGCATCGACGATACCGTAGCCAGTACCCGGACCGGAGCGGACGTTGACATTGCTGGTTGCAACTGCAGGAGCGGCAGAAGCCGCAGCGGTGGTTGCCAGTACTGCCAGGGTGCCAAGCGTAGAAGCTATAAGCTTGCGATTGAAGGCCATGGGAGTTCTCCTTTCCCTGTCGTTGGCTTTGTTTGCCTGGGACTAGATAAGCGCATCCCGCATGAACCCAGACTGAACGAAGCCTTTAGACTTCAGAAAGCCAAGACGCCTGACGGTGCGTTGATTCACGAAATGCGCGAAAGGCCATGGCGTTGCTCGGCTGACGGCCGGTCAGCTAAAATTGCAGAAGGTCAGTGAAGCGCTTTAGGATTTGGCCGAATTTCTTGCGCTGCTTTGGCTTGAGTTCACCTAAGAGCGCTTCTTCAAGCTGGGCCCAATGATCGGCTAGACTATTGCGGATGCGGATGCCCCGTTCAGTCAGTGCAACACCTGGGATCAGCTCTGGCCCCACTGCGCGGCGATCGATCAGGTCGCGATCGATGAGGCGAGAAAGGCGCGGATTGAGGGATTCAATAGGAAGGCCTAGTTCGTCGGCAAGCGCCTGTTCGGTTGTGCCGGAGCGACCTAGTTCGAAGAGAATCGCGTCATCACCCGGTTCGAGCCCGCGTTCCTTGAGCGGCACGAGCAGCGCCTTGTGTGCCAATTGGCCGGCGGCGATGAGCCGGTAGAGCACGGAGCTGGGTGAAGGTTTGGACATAAGAGGGAAAATAGTCCGAACTCCAGTTACGCGTCGATGATGCTTCCATCCTATCGTTAATCAAGCAACGACCAAGACCCGTTATTGTTCACTCAACGCAGATGAGTTATGCGTCGATTGGTAGGGCTGGGTGATGTAATCGCCTTGGTTGAGCTATAGGCAGCGCGCCAGGGCGTGCGATCAGCGAGGGACCGAAAATGCAGGATTTGGCGCGTATTCGTGCGTTCGTGCAGGTCTTCGACTCTGGCGGTTTTTCTTCCGCTGCGCGGCTTCACGGGCGCTCCAAAGCGCTGCTCAGCAAATATGTCACCGATCTCGAAGACTATCTCGGCGTGCGGCTTATGAATCGCACAACGCGAAAACTGAGCCTGACCGAGGCGGGGGAGGCTTATTATCGCGAGGCGTCCTCGTTGCTGCAGCAGCTCGATGACCTCGATGCGACCATTACGGACCAGACGGCTGAACCGCGTGGCATGTTGCGCGTCTCGGCACCCCGCAATTTTGGCGAGTCGACGCTGGCGCCGGCAATCTTTGAATATCTCAAGAAGTATCCAAAAGTGTCGCTCGATCTAAGGTTGGAGGATCGCTATGTGGACCTCGTCGATGAGGGGATCGACGTGGCACTGCGGATTTCAACGCTGGCGGATTCCTCGCTGATCGCACGCAAGATTGCCGATATGCACGTGGTGGTCGGGGCGGCACCCTCGCTGCTCCAAGCGGTTGGTGCGCCCAAGCATCCCGAAGATTTGCGACATTTGCCGTGCATTATCGACGTCAATCTGCAGGGGCAATCGAACTGGCGCTTCATTGAAGACGGCAAGACGATCTCTGTTCCGGTCAATGGGCCGCTGCGCGTCAATTCGCCCTTGGCAGCGCGCAAGGCGGCGGCGATGGGCCTTGGATTCGTCGTATTGCCTTCGTACCTCGCTGACCCACTGGTGACGAGCGGCGAGCTCGTGCCAGTTTTGCCCGAGTTCCTGCCCACGGGGCAGACGCTGCAGGCTGTCTATCCGCATCGGCGGCATCTGGCGGGCAAGGTGCGGGCGCTGATCGACCATCTGGTGGACTGGTTCGCCACTCACCCGATCAACTAACGGATTTTGCTGGCGTGACTATTGCTGCCATCCGAGCCCAGGCCTTGCGCCTCGCGGTTTTTCTGCTCGCGGTTTTGGGGCTGGCCCAGCCCGTCTTCGCGCATCCCCATATTTTCATCGATGCCAAGGTCGACGTCGTCTTTGACGATGCCGGACGTATCGCGGCGCTGCGGCACCACTGGACTTTCGACACTGCCTTTTCGGTGTGGATGGTGCAGGGGCTCGATACCAATGGCGACGGCACGGTCAGCACCGAAGAAATGCAGCCGCTGGCCGACGATAATATGAATGGCCTCTCGCAATATGGGTTTTACACCTTTGCCGGCGACGGCATGGCGTTCGCCCCGGCCGGCGATCAGCGGATGCGGTATGACAACAATCGGGTGACGCTCGATTATACGATCAATGCGACAGAGCCGGTGGCGCCAGGATCGAAGTTCGAGCTCGGGATTTACGATGCCGAGTATTACGTGGCGATCAACTTTGCCGATGTTTCCGCGGTGCAATTGGTCAACGCACCGGCGAGTTGTTCGACGCGATTGGTGCCACCGGCGCCGATGGACAAGGCGACCGAGGACCGGCTCTATGCCTTGGGTCCGGATGTGCTCGAATTGCCCCCAGACCTTGCAGCTGCGATGCGCGGCACGCAGGGTATGATCGTGATCTCCTGTGGCCCGGCGCCAGCACCGACGACGGCCCTCGAGGCGACGCAGCACGTGGCCGAGGCGCGGCCGACTGCGCCATTTGGCGGACCGCCGCCAGAGCGAGGCCTCAACCTGCCGCGCACCGGCTTTTTTGGCTGGATCCAAGAGCAGCAGCGCAATTTTTATGCGGCGATGACCGGTGCTCTGGACCGCATGCGCAGCGACTGGACGGCGTTCTGGTTGCTGGGCGGGCTGAGCTTTCTTTATGGCGTGTTCCACTCGGCGGGCCCGGGGCACGGCAAGGTGGTTATCTCGTCCTATGTGCTCGCCAATGAGCGACAACTGAGGCAAGGGATTGCGCTGAGCGCGGTTTCGGCGCTGCTGCAATCGGTGGTGGCGATCGCGTTCGTGCTGGTCCTGGCTGGGCTATTGCGGCTGACGAGTACGGCACTGGGCGATGCGGCTTATTGGGTCGAAATCCTCAGTTATGCCATGGTGGCGCTGCTCGGCGCGTGGCTGATCCTACGCAAGATTTTCGGGTGGGGGCATCACCATCACCATCATCCTGAACCAAAAACGGTGCGGCGCGATATCTGGCATGATGCTGATGATCATCGTGGCCACGCTGATCATCAGTATCATGGGCACAATCACGATCATGGTCATGACCATCACCACGGGCATGACCACGACCACGCGCATGAGCACCATGATCACGAGCATCACCATATGCATCATGCCGTGGCGCCGGCTGACCTGACGGGCAATTGGCGCGAAAAGCTGGGGGTCGTGCTTGCTGTGGGGTTGCGGCCTTGTTCGGGGGCATTGGTCGTGATGGTTTTTGCGCTATCGCAGGGTGTGCTGCTGGCCGGCGTGGTTTCCGTGCTGCTGATGGGGCTTGGCACCGCGATAACCGTCGCTGTTCTGGCCTCGCTTGCGGTGGGGGCCAAGGGGCTGGTGAGCCGCATGGGCCGCGGCGAGAGCGTGGTGGCCCAGCGGGTGGTATGGTGGGCCGAGCTGGCGGGGGCCATTCTGGTGCTGGCCTTTGGCATTTTGCTGTTGATGGCCAGTCTCTAGAGCGCGACCCAGTGCCGCCTTGCGGTGGGGCTAGAAGCGGCTATGGTGCGGCCGAAATCTGGACTCATTGCAAGACCGGCCCCCGAACATGTCCGACCACCTGCCTAAAGATCATCCGCCCGTTCCGCAGCAAAAGGTGGGCGTGCTGCTGCTTAATCTCGGGACGCCTGACGCGACCGATTTTTGGAGCGTGCGGCGATATCTAAAAGAATTTCTGTCCGATCCGCGGGTGATCGAGACCAACAAGTTCATCTGGTGGCCGATTCTCAATCTGATCATCCTCAATTTCCGCCCGCAAAAGGCGGGGCATGCCTATGCGCAAATCTGGGACAAGGAGCGCAATGAGAGCCCGCTGCGGGTGATCACGCGGGCGCAGACCGAGGCGCTGGCGGCGCGGATGAGCGGTGATGGCGTGATGGTCGAATATGCCATGCGCTATGGCAACCCTTCGACCAAGAGCGTGCTCGAGAAGATGCAAAAGGCGGGGTGCCAGAAGATTCTGCTCGTGCCGCTTTATCCGCACTATTCGGCGACGACCACGGCGACGGCGAATGACAAGGCGTTCGATGCGCTCAAGGAGATGCGGTGGCAGCCGGCGGTGCGGACGGCGCCGGCCTATTTCGAAGACCCGAAGTATATCGAGACGCTGGCCAATTCGATCCGCGACGGGGTCGCCAAGCTCGATTTCGAGCCCGATGTGGTGATCACCAGCTATCACGGCATGCCGGTCGACTATCTCAAGAAAGGCGATCCGTACCACTGCCAGTGTTATAAGACGACGCGGCTGGTGCGGGAATATCTTGGCTGGCCGAAGGAAAAGCTGATGGTCACCTTCCAGAGCCGGTTCGGGCCGACGGAATGGCTGCAGCCTTATACCGACAAGACGCTCGAAGCGCTGCCGGGCAAGGGGATCAAGAAGGTCGCGATCCTGGCGCCGGCCTTTTCGGCGGACTGTATCGAGACGCTCGAGGAGATCGCCATGGGGGGCAAGGATACCTTCATGGAGGCGGGCGGGGATAAGTACGCCTATATTCCGTGCCTCAATGACAGCCCCGGCGGCATGGACATGATTGAATCCATGGTGCGCCGCGAACTGTCGGGCTGGCTGTGAGCCTATTTGTAAACCCTACTTCGTCGGCCATCTGACGCGATCTTCTGCGCTTCCGGTGCTCACGTACCCAACGTACGCTGCGCTCCGGTTCTCGAAAGTCACGGCATCTGGCTCGCCGAAGCGACTTTCTAAACAGGCTCAGGACCTACCAGCCTGGGCCGCTGAAATCGGGCGGGGTGACGCGGATCTTGGCGGACCAGCCGACGAGCCAGGAGGCGTCGACCCAGCCGGTGTCGGTGACGAAGCACCAGCGATCGTTGCGGGTGCAATAGTCGAGGGTGACTTCGGTGCCGTCGGGGATGCGGCCGATGATGCCGTATTCCATGCCGGGGCCGGTGCGTACGGCAATATTGCCGCCTTTGACGCGGGCGGTGGGTTCGGCGAGGGCTGGGGTGGCGGCGAGGCCGATGAGGGCCAGGGCGACGAGAATGCGCATGGGGCAATCCTTGGGTTTGCCTGTTCTTGCCGCAGCGACGTGGCCGAGACAAGGCGGGTGGCCCAAAAAGAAAACGACCGCCCGGAGGCGGCCGCTTTCTAAGATGTTTCGACGCTTACTGCGCGGCGACGACGATGCCGGGCGAGTAGACGACGGCGCGATTGCTGAGATCGACGAAATAGACGCGGTCATTGGTGTAGAAATAACCGTGGGTTGCGTCGCCTTCGATCGGGTGGATGACGATGGCTTCGGGGACGGCATAGCCGACATCGATGGTGCCATCGATCACGACGGGATCGGTTGGGTGCATGCGGACGTAATCGACCGAGCTGGCTTCAACGCCGCCGGCTGCGCCGATGGTCGCGCCGGTAAAGCCGCCGATTGCCGCACCGATAGGTCCAAAGATCAGGCCGCCAACGATGGCGCCAGTGGTTGCACCGGCAGCGCCGCCGACAACCGCACCACCGGCTGCCTGCTCATTGGGATCCTTGATGATCTGAGCCTGGGAAATGGCTGGGGCCAAGACAATGGTCGAGGCCATAAGGGCAATAAAAAGCTTCTTCATTTTAGTCTCCGTTGGCTTTCGCCTTTGGCAATGGCGTGACAACCAGCCAGCCAACGGAAGGTTCCGGTTCCGAACGAATGTGCTTTTCACGCGTGGCGCATGGGCCACAGGACAACGCGCAGCAGAAAATGCCGCCCGGCCTTGCGGCGTCGCGGTTTCGCTTACGGTAACGGGCGGCCATTGGGCCTTCCGACTAGGGGTAGAACGGTCCAAGGGCCGCCCGTTACGGGTCCGGAGTTTGCAGCGGGTCCGTAATCAGGCGCGAACTTTATTTCAGTCGCGGCTGCCGTATTTCA
>CAJYKO010000503.1 GCA_913775215.1 uncultured Devosia sp.
TCAATCGTGCGCGTTCGGACAAATATCCGTCTTCACTCTGCGGCGTGATTTATCAGGGCGCCAAGAACGGCCGTTATCGCTGCCAGTTCACCTTTGCCTGCGACGGCAACAACGACGCGCCGCGCGAACGCCAGGCCTGGGTCCGGTCTGAGGCGCTCGCCAAGGACGTTTATGTCGAATACGCAACCGGAGCGGAAATCGGCGCGGTGCCTGACTCGGCGCTCTTTTATCACACGACCAATGTGCGGCCGTCCTGGTCGTATACTTATAGCCGCGTGGCGGAAGTCGGGGCGCATATTTTCTACGCGCCGAACTAAAATCGTATAGTGCACTGCTTGCAATAGAGCGGCTGTAGGCTGCTTGTTTTGTTTAAAAAATTCGATACATATTGTTATTTCGTCAGCGAGCGCTGCCTGTTAGGCAATGTGTTATGATTTTGCATCTGGAGCTGGTGCAATATGTCGATAAATGACTACGCCGACAATTTAGAGAGTGTTGCGCGTTATGCGCTGGGCACATCTGGAGCAATAGAGGTTTGCAAGCAGCATCCTGATGTTACTATTAGCGTCGGCAATCTAGATGCTGAACGCCATGCATACGCGATTGCAACTCAGACGCTCAAGCGTGATGGGACAATGTGGATGCGTGAAGATGTTATGTCCGCCGTAAAACACGAGCTTGATATGGCAGCCGACGACGGTTGCCCGGTGTGTGGCGGTTAGTAAGCCGACATAATATGCAGTTGGGCGTTGTTTGATTCCGAAGTAAATCTAAGTAAAGGAAGGGGCGCCTGTGGCGCTCTTTCGTTACTCCGCCGCCTGGGCCATTTGCGGACCAGCATCCGCATCGGCCTCGGGCCCGAACTTCTTGAAATTGTTTCGGAACAAATCGACGAGCTTGGTGGCCTGCAGGTCATAGGCCTCGGTATCGGCCCAGCATTGGCGCGGGTCGAGGAGGCGAGGTGCAACGCCGTCCACAGAGAGCGGGACTTCGAAGCCGAAGAGTGGGTCCGTGCGGGTTGGGGCATGGTCGAGTGTGCCATCGAGCGCGGCGGTGAGGAGGCGGCGGGTCGAGGCGATGTCGATGCGCTTGCCGACACCATAGGCGCCGCCGGTCCAGCCGGTATTGAGGAGCCAGACCTGCGCGCCGCTCTGCTCTAGGCGCTCGGCGAGCATTTCGCCATAGACGGTGGGGTGGAGCGGCATGAAAGGCGCGCCGAAGCAGGCCGAGAATGTGGCTTGCGGCTCGGTGACGCCGCGCTCGGTGCCGGCGACCTTAGCGGTGTAACCCGAGAGGAAGTGGTAGACCGCCTGATCGATCGTCAGCTTGGCCAGCGGGGGCAGGACGCCAAATGCGTCGGCGGTGAGGAAAACGACGGTTTTCGGCGTGCCGCCGACACTGCCTCTGGCAATGGACGGCAGGACATGAAGCGGATAGGCGGCGCGGGTGTTTTCGGTGAGGGACACGTCGTCGAATTCGGGGACGTGGGCGTCATCGAGAATGACGTTTTCAAGGACGGTGCCGAAGCTGCGGGTGGCTGCAAAGATTTCGGGCTCGGCTTCGGCGCTGAGTTTTACGGTTTTCGCGTAGCAGCCGCCTTCGAGATTGAAGACGCCGGCCGCGCTCCAGCCGTGCTCGTCGTCGCCGATCAGCGGACGGTTCGGGTCGTTGGAAAGGGTCGTCTTGCCGGTGCCCGAAAGGCCGAAAAAGAGCGCGGCTTCCCCATTGGGCCCGAGATTGGCTGAGCAGTGCATGGGCAGCACGTCATTGGCCGGGGCGTGGAAATTGAAAAGCGAAAAAACGCTCTTCTTGATTTCGCCGGCATAGAGCGTGCCGGCAACGAGCACGATGTTGCGCGTCATATCGAGGGCAATGACGGTTTCGGTGCGCGTGCCATGGCGGGCTGGGTCTGCGGTGAAATGGGGAGCATGGATGATTGTGACGGGCATGGCGTCGGGCGCCGCCTCAATGCCTTCGCCGGGGCGGATGAGGAGATTGCGGATGAAGAGCGCATGCCAGGCGCTTGGGGTGAGGACAGTGACGCCATATTGGTGGCGGGGATCGGCGCCTGCGATCAGATCCTGGCGGTGGATGGACTGGCCGGCAAGGTGGGCCTTGATGTCGGTGAGGAGCAGATCGAACTGGGCGGGCGAGAGCGCGCCGGCATTGTCCCACCAGACCGTGTTCTCGGTCGTTGCATCGCGAACGATGAACTTGTCCTTGGGCGAGCGGCCGGTAAAGGCGCCGGTTTCGACCGAAAGCGCGCCATAGGCGGTCAGTTTCGCACCGCTTCCGGCAAGAGCTGCCGCAACCAGGGCCGGGGCGATGGCGTTTGCGCTCAGCGAAAGTGCAGCTTCGGCGATGCCCTGACGCAGGCTGTGATGGTCCTCGACGCGCATACTTTTGTCTCCAAAGGGGCCGGCTTGGCACCGATGAAGGCAAAAATAGGCGGCTTGGCGCTCAGCAGACCATCCGGAAATCGGTCGTAAGACGGAAGTCGAAGCGTCCCTTTGCTGGGGGTCGCATCTGGCGTTAGACTTGGCCACGCCTTATTTAACGCGTAATTGTCGCCTGCAACGTCGCCAATGGTTCACTGAGCCAACAAAATATAAGCGTCGCAAAAAGAAAGGCAGAATATGCCCAAAATCGCCCTGGTGGACGACGACCGGAACATTCTCACCTCGGTTTCCCTCACCCTTGAAGCCGAAGGTTATCAGGTGGCCACCTATACCGATGGTGCCTCGGGTCTTGAAGGCTTGACCAGCGATCGGCCCGATCTTGCCATTCTCGATATCAAGATGCCACGCATGGATGGCATGGAGCTGCTGCGGCGTCTGCGCCAGAAGTCAGACGTGCCGGTGATCTTCCTCACCTCCAAGGACGAAGAATTCGACGAGCTTTTCGGGCTCATGATGGGCGCGGATGAATTCATCACCAAGCCGTTTAGCCAGCGTCTCCTCGTCGAGCGCGTCAAGGCGATCCTCCGCCGGTCTGCCCCGCGCGATCCGTCGGCCGCGCCGGGTACGGTGGGTGAACCTGTGCCAAGCAAGGCGCTGATCGAGCGCGGCTCGCTGGTAATGGACGAAGAGCGCCACACCTGCACCTGGAAGGGTCAGCGCGTGACGCTGACCGTCACCGAGTTTCTGATTCTCCAGGCGCTTGCGCTGCGGCCGGGCGTGGTCAAATCGCGAAACGCGCTGATGGATGCGGCTTATGACGATCAGGTCTATGTCGATGATCGGACCATCGACAGCCACATCAAGCGCCTGAGGAAGAAGTTCAAGGCGACCGACGACGATTTTGAAATGATCGAGACGCTCTATGGCGTTGGCTATCGCTTCAAGGAGCAATAAGACCCGACGTGGCCACGATCGATCCTGAACTCGATGAGCCGCTCGGCAAGGCCGGGGGGAAAGAGGCGCCTGCCGACAAGCACTCGCGGCGGGCGCTCCGCCTGGCGCTGATGCCCATTGGTAAGCTGGTTTTCGGGCTGCGGCGCTTCATCGATTTCACGATCTTTTCGAGCCTCACACGCCGGATCATCGTGCTCAATCTTGCGGGCCTTTTGGTGCTCGTTGTCGGCATTCTCTATCTCAACCAGTGGCGCGCGGGCCTGATCGATGCCCGCGTCCAGTCGCTGCGGGTACAAGGCGAAATCATTTCGGCGGCGATTGCGGCCTCGGCGACGGTCGATAGCGATGTAATTTCGGTCAATCCCGACCGCCTGGTGCAATTGCAGCAGGGCAATGTCTCCCCGCTCTCTTATTTCGATCCATCGCTTGAATTCCCGATCAGCCCGGAGCGGGTGGCCCCGCTCCTGCGTAATCTCATCACACCGACGCGGACGCGGGCGCGCATCTATGATCAGCAGGGATTGCTGATCCTTGATAGCGACAATATCTATGCGCGCGGCGAGGTCATCCGGCAGCAGATCGATACCTCGCGGACGCAGGATTTCTTCCTTGCCGATTGGTGGAACGCCATCATTTCCTGGGCGCCGGGCGATACGTTTTCAAAGTATCAGGAATATGGGGCGGACGAAGGCACGCGCTATCCAGAGGTTGCTTCGGCATTGCAAGGCGCGCCGGCCGATTTCGTGCGCGTCGATGGCCAGAACCAGCTTGTGGTGTCCGTTGCCGTGCCTGTTCAGCGCATGCGTGCCGTGGTGGGGGCGATCCTGCTCTCGACCGCGCCCGGTGATATCGATTCCGTCGTGGCGCAAGAGCGCTGGAGCATTTTGCGCATCGCGCTGATCGCCGCGGCGGTGCAGATCGCGCTGTCGTTGCTTTTGGCCGGCACGATCGCTGGCCCGATGCGGCGGCTTTCGGCAGCGGCGGAGCGGGTGCAGACGGCCGGTAATGCGCGGGCGGAAATTCCCGATCTGACGGATCGCCCCGACGAGATCGGACATCTGTCCGGCGCGCTGCGGCGCATGACGGATGCGCTTTACAATCGCATCGAGGCCATCGAGCGCTTCGCCGCAGACGTCGCCCATGAGCTCAAGAATCCGCTGACGTCTTTGCGCTCAGCGGTCGAAACACTGCCGCTGGCAAAAAAGCCAGAGGACCGTGCGCGCCTCAACGAAATCATCCAGCACGACGTTAAACGCCTCGACCGGCTGATTACCGACATTTCAAGCGCCAGCCGGCTCGATGCGGAACTGGCCCGCGAAAGCGCCGAGCAGGTTGACGTCGAAAAACTGACCGAAGCCATGGTGGGCATCCAGAAGGATGTGGCGGCTGGGCGTGGGGTCAATGTGGTCATGGGCAAGCGCCTGGGTCGCGGCTCGACCATGATCAGCGGCCATGAAAGCCGACTGGCGCAGGTGCTTGCCAATCTCATCGACAATGCGGTCTCTTTCTCGCCGCCCGATGGGACCGTGACGGTTGCGGTATCGACCGAAACGGACATGATCGTCGTGACGGTGATGGATGAAGGTCCGGGAATCACCGGCGATGTCGGGCGTATCTTCCAGCGTTTTTATACCGATCGGCCCGAGGGCGACGGTTTCGGCAATCATTCGGGCCTCGGGCTCTCGATTTCCAAGCAGATCGTCGATGCGCATAAGGGCACGATCCGGGCGCATAATCGGACGGATCGGTCGGGCGCGGTGTTCACCGTGTCGCTGCCCAAGGCGCGGCGGTAGTGCAGATAACGACATTTCGGAAATTCCACGTCGTGAGGGCGTAGGGGATGAGCGAAAACGTCCACGCTACAGCTATTGCCATTGAGAGCCGCGGCATTCTCATCCGTGGTTCATCCGGCTCTGGCAAATCGCTGCTGGCGCTTTATCTTCTCGATCTTTGTGCCGCCCGCGGGCGTAACGTCGGGCTCGTGGCCGATGATCGTGTCGACCTGAGCATCGATGGGGACCACGTCCTTCTCGGCCCGCCAAAAGCCATTGCCGGGCTGATCGAATTGCGCGGTCGAGGCATTATTCGGCGCCCATACGTGGAGGCAGCGCGCCTTGCGCTGATCGTCGATCTTGTCCCTGAATTGGTCCGTATGCCTGAAGAGACCGCCTTCACGACCAGCGTCTTGGGTGTCGCGGTGCCGCGCTGCCCTGTGCCGGCGGCGGGAATCATCGGCATCGAGCATCAGCGCCTCTTGATCGAAGCGGCTCTCGACGCAATCTCATTGGGTTCGGGAGCGTGACAATTTATCGCTTGCCTTACCGGTCCTTGGGGGCAAGACTGTCGCCCGCTCCCAAACGCACCCAGTGTGGGGGGCGGGGGCTAATAGACTGGGATGGCAATGACCGCCAGAAGGCGCAGCCATCGTCTGGGGAGAGTGCATGATCGGGTTGGTTCTGGTGACGCATGGCGCGCTGGCGGATGAATTCAAGCTGGCGTTCGAGCATGTGGTGGGCCCCCAAGAGCAGTGCGAGACCATCGCAATTGGTCCCGAGGACAATGCCGAAACGCGGCGCGAGGATATCCTTGCGGCCATCGATCGTGCCGATAGCGGCGACGGTGTCATCATCCTGACCGATATGTTCGGCGGCACCCCGTCGAACCTCGCCATTTCGGTGATGCAGAACCGGCATGTCGAGGTGATCGCCGGCGTCAACCTGCCCATGCTGGTCAAGCTTGGCCGCGTGCGCGCCGATATGGCGCTGCCCGAAGCGGTGGCGCTGGCGCAGGAAGCGGGCCGCAAATATATTACCGTCGCCAATTCGATCCTCGGCGGAGCCTGATAAGATGGACGGTGATCGCGCCGTTGCCCAGCAGCTGACCATCGTCAATCGCAAGGGCCTCCACGCCCGTGCATCGGCGCGCTTCGTGCGCACGGCCGAGTGTTTCGATGCCAATTTGCAAGTCATCAAGGATGGGCAATCGGTCAATGGCAATTCCATCATGGGCCTGATGATGCTGGGTGCGGGACCGGGCTCGACCATCCTCGTGCAGGCAACGGGCAAGCAGGCGCGCGAAGCCCTCGAAGCCATTGTCGAACTCGTCAACAATGGCTTTGACGAAGACAATGAAGGCATCTGATTAGCTAGAGTTCGGCGAACAAAGCCTTCGCCGCCGGTCTTATAGAAGCGCAGCCGCGTGAAGCCTAGATTGTGGGCAACACTGAAACCGCTTCAGGGAGGTCGATCATGATCGACACATCCGTCCAGACCGTCGTCAAGTCCAAACCTATCCTGCCTTTGAGCACCAAGCTCGGGCCCGTACATCTTGCCGTGAGCGATCGCGCCAAGGCGCTTGCCATCTGGCAGGACGTCGTCGGGCTCGATCTCATCGCCGAGCGCGGCAATGCGCTGTTCCTCGGCGCCGGCGGCACCGTGCTTATCGTGCTCGAAACCGGCGCCATCCGTCCGGTCGTGCCGCGCAGCATCGGTCTTTATCATGTGGCTATTCACGTGCCGAAGCGTGTCGACCTGGCGCAGATGGCCGTGCGCGCGCTGCAGCGCAATGTGCGCATCTCGCCCACCGACCATCTTGTCAGCGAAGCCATCTATCTCTGGGACTTTGACGGCAATGGCATCGAGATCACCTTCGAGACGCCATGGCGCGGGACGCTGGGCGACCCGGAAAAGGGCGATACCTATGCTATCTCTGTCGATGGCAAGCCCCATTCGGGCCGCGAGGCGATCGATCTTGACGACTTGCTGGGTGAGCTGGGGCCAAGCCCAGTCCTCGCGCCACGCATGCCGGCCGGTACGCGCATCGGACACATTCATCTGCACGTCAACGATCTCGGTATCGCCATGACGTTCTATCGCGATGTCATCGGCTTTGCCGGCTTCCTTTTGATCAATTCCTTCGGCATGGGCGACGTTGGTCTCGACTACATGCCCCATACCGTGGCGTTCAACATCTGGTCTGGACCCAACGCCGCACTGCCGTCTGTGGGCTCGGCCGGGCTGCGTTGGTTTACCCTGGCCTTGCCCGACGAAGCGACACGTGCCGATCTCCTCAAGCGCCTGGAAGCGGCCGGTGCGCCGATAGAGCAGCTTGAAGGCTCCTTCGAGACGCAGGATCCGTTCGGAAATCGCCTACGCCTGATGCTCGCAAACTAAAGCGGAACTGGCGCGTTTCTGCACCGAGGGTTTCCATTGGGGGCAGGAATGCGCAGTTCACATGACATCTTGAACTTCTGGTTCGTCGCGCACGGACCGGAAGACTGGTTTGCCGGCAAACCTGAATTCGACGCTGAAATCGCCGAGCGATTCACCTCGACCCATGCCCATGTGGCCAAGGGGGAAGCCTGGGAATGGCGCGCCAGACCGCGCGGTCGTTTGGCTGAAATCATCGTCCTCGATCAGTTCTCTCGCCAGCTTTTCCGCAACCGGCCCGAGGCGTTTGCACAGGACAAGATGGCACTGGTTCTGGCCCAGGAAATGGTCGGCCAAGGCCTCGACATGCAGTTCGAGCAGCCCCAGCGCGGCTTTATCTACCTACCCTTCATGCATGCAGAGTCAGCCGCGATCCAATCGGCTTCGGTGCGGCTTTATGAGGCGCTGGGGGATGAGGATCAGCTCAATTTTGCTATCGAGCATCGGAAAGTCGTCGAGCGCTTTGGGCGATTTCCGTTTCGCAATGCTGCGCTCGGCAGGGTGAGTACGCAGGAGGAGCGCGACTACATGGCGGAGCAGGGCGACCGGGCGTTTTAAGGCCTCTTATTTTAAGCTCGGTCGTCACCACCCCGGCTTGTCCCGGTGGTCCTTCCAGAGGTGAGATGGATTGCACGGACAAGCCGGGCAATGACGATGTAGATGAGAACTGGTTTTCCCTAGAACGCCCATTCACCGTTGCGCATGACAGGCTCGACTGTGCCGTCGGCGTGGACTCCGTCAATGTCTATCTTGTCCGAGCCGATCATCCAGTCGATGTGGATGAGGCTCTTGTTGCCGCCCTGGGCAAAGATCTGGTCCGGCGAGAGCTCCTTGCCGCCTTCGAAGCAATCGGCATAGCACTGGCCCATGGCAATGTGGCACGAGGCGTTTTCATCGTAGAGCGTGTTGTAAAAGAGGATGCCGGACGCCGAAATCGGCGAGGAATGCGGCACGAGCGCCACTTCGCCGAGGCGGCGGGCGCCTTCGTCGGTATCGAGAACCTTATTGAAGACGTCCTGACCCTTGGTGGCCTTGAGCTCGACGAGAACACCGCCTTCGAAGCGCGCCTGGATGTTTTCGATCAGCGAGCCATTGTGCGAGAGCGGCTTGGTCGCGGCGACCGTGCCTTCGACGTGGAGGCGATGGGGGGTCGTGAAAACTTCCTCGGTTGGAATATTGGGGTTGCAGGTGACACCGTTTTTGGCTTCCGAGGCACCGCCCTTCCAGCGGTGACCATCGGCCAGACCAATCGTGAGATCGGTGCCGGGGCCGGTATATTTGAGGGCTGAAAACTTCTTGCCGTTGAGCCAGGTCCAGCGCGCCTTGAGATTGGCATTGTGCGCCTTCCAGGCGGCGATCGGATCGTCCTGGTCGACGCGAGACGCCTTGAAGATGGCATCGGCAAGCTTGGCCACTGCAACCTCTTCGCTATCGTTCGGGAAGACGAGCTTGGCCCAGGCGGGGGTCGGGTAGGAGACGATGTTCCAGTTGATGTCGAAGCCAGTGATCAGCTCGAGCGCGGGGCGATAGGCCGCCGAATTGGCGCGATTAGCGCGCGAGACTTTTTCCGGGTCCTGGCCGGCCAGCATCATCGGATTGTCGCCGGAAATGGCGAGTCGCGCGGCATTGTTCTTGTAGGCCTCGGCCATGCCTGCATAAAGCCAGCCGGCGGCGCGATCGAAGCTCTTGTCATTGGCGTATTTATAACGCGAGAGCGTTGCTTCCTCGTCCGAATAGATCGTGGTGACGAGACCGGCGCCGGCTTTGTAGGCGTGCTCTGTGATGCGGCGAACGAGCGGGGCCGATACCATCGGCGCGGTGATGATCAGATCCTGCCCTTCGGCGAGCTGCAGGCCAACCTTGATGGCGACTTCCCCGAGCTTGTCGAGTTTTGTGGGGTCGATTGCGGGAGTGCTCATTCTGGCATGGCCCTGTTTTTGTTGAATCGGTTGGCGCGAGCCTATCCGGCCAATTGTGGCGACGCCACCCGGCAAAAGCGGAAACTGATTTGACCTCGATCAAGGTTTTGCGCGGCGGCGAGGCGCAGGAAAGAGCCAGCACATCAGGAGGCTCTCATGATCATTCTTCTCACTGCAGTCTTTGGCATTTTCGGCGCTTTTGCTGTGGGGATGGCCTATGCGCAGATCCAGGCGCAGGGGATCGTTGCGCCGGGCGCGCGGCGGCCGGAGTGAACCCCCACCTATCCTCCCCCTGGTAGGGGGAGGGATCCGCCGGTGGCTCACCGGCCCCGAACTTCACTCGATGCATACCTCCCTTAGTAGGGGGAGGTTAGGTGGGGAGCTGCACCCGCCTACTGTGTCTCTCTGGCACCACCCCTAAAATTCACTTGCATTAATCTATTGGCAAAGGCGGATGGTTTGGTTATCAACCGTTCACCGCTTCATTTTTTCAGGAACAAGGAGGCGATGCATGCCAGCATTTTCAGTCGCTTCCCC
>CAJYKO010000504.1 GCA_913775215.1 uncultured Devosia sp.
GCCGGTTGCAGGCGCATCGCCGGCTGGAGCATTGGTCTGGTCGGTCAGCTGCTGACGCAGTGTTTCGGCGCGATCCTGCAGAACCTGCTCGAGCGCGTTTTCGCCCGAGGTTTCCTGCTGGAACTGCTCGAAGGTCATGGCGGTGTCGCTGTCATAAGCCGACGTGAAGCCGGCCAGGTTGATCTCGATGGTAAGGTCATGGTTCTGGCGGTTCTTGGCCGTCAGGGTCAGCTTGTTGCCGCCCTTGAGCGAATTGACATACTGCTCGTTGATCACGAGCTGGGTTGCGCACGAGGTCGGATCGCAGATCATGTAAGGCACGCGAACCGGCTTCGCGCCGTCGATCTGCCAGGTCAGGCCGAAGGGCAGGAGCACCCCGAGCGGCACTGCAGCAACGGCGAGAAGACGCGATTCCTGACCCGGGTCGTCACGCAGCAGGAATGAACCAAGGAACTGACCATTCGCCAGAACCACCTGGCGCATGATGCAAGCCTTCTGCCCATCGGGCAGCGGATCGCAAACCTTGAGCCAGTTCTGCTGGGGCGTACCGGCAGCTGGCGCAGCGGCAGCCGCATCACCGGCCGGCGCGGGGGCAGCCGGGGTTTCGGCGGCAGGGGCAGTGGTATCCTGGGCAAAGGCCGTCATCGGCGAGAGAAGCAGCGCGGCTGCCGTCATAGCGGCAACGAGGGGTTTCCTGAATTCCATAGAGTGTCCTTGCCTTCCTTGGCGGTCTCGGCGGCACTCCGCCACCTAGAAACTTACCTGCCCTTCAAGGGCTCAAATCGGGCAATAACATGACCGGAACCCCTTGCCAAAATATTATGAGGCAGGCGCACCGCAGGTAATATGGCACGCCTCACCAAAGCGTTACGGAGCAGACCATTTTGGTCACCTTCGCTCAAGCCTTGGAGTCAGGTTGCGGCTGGAGCGTTGATAGCAAGCTGTGCCGCAAAGGCGCGTTGATAGGCTGGCCGAGCTTCGCCTCTCGCCACATAGGCTGCAAGCGTTTCGTGCTCGGCCAAGAGACCGGAGGGTTTGAGCCGCTGTAGCACATGCACCATCATCAGGTCGCCAGCGGTGAAATCATCCTCGAGCCATTCCTTGTCGCCGAGATAGGCTGCAAGTTCAGAAAGACGCGCATGGATGCGTGCCTCGACCAGCGGCAACCGGTCAGCTGACCAAGCCTCCTTCGCTTCCACCAGCCTTGCGGTCGCAAGATCAAGGATCGGCGGTTCAACGGTGCCGATCGATGCGAACATCCAGGTGATGGCGCGCGCACGCCCATGCGCATCGCGCGGCAACAGGCCTTCATAGCGCTCAGCGATGTGGAGAATGATCGACCCGGTCTCAAACAGCACGAAATCGTCTTCGAGATAGGCCGGGATCTGTCCGAACGGCTGTAGCGCGCGATACGCTGGCTCCTTGAGCCGGGCAAAGGACACGAACTGCACGTCGTAGTCTTGGCCGACTTCCTCGAGCGCCCAGCGGACGCGTGTATCGCGCGCCAGACCCTTGCCGCCGTCGGGCGAACGTTCGAAGGCGGTAATGGTGATGGTCACGACCTACTCCTCAATGGCGTCGTGCCGCCTTGAGCACGACCATCTGCCATCGCGACGAGCGGCGTCAGTCCTGGTCGACAAAGATTTAGAGAAATCTGTGCCGATGACAGAATGGGCCTCAGGCCCCTGCCTCCGCCATCTTGGCCATCTTCGAAAGAATCGCAGCCGTGCCCTTGAGCCGCTGTTCCGGACTTGGCCAGTTGCGTGCAAAGACCAGTTTCTGATCAGGCTTGATCCGCACCTGGTTGGCCGGATCGCTGACCATTTTCACTAGCGCCACCGGGTTCGGGAACTCATTGTTGCGCAACGTCAATACCGCACCCTTGGGTCCGGCATCGACCTTCTCGACATTGGCGAGGCGGCAGAGCGACTTAACGAGGATAACTTTGAGCAGCGCCTCGACTTCCTCGGGCAGCGGGCCGAAGCGATCGATGAGTTCGGCACCGGCGGCATCGATGTCTCTGATATCGCTGAGATCGCCGAGCTTGCGATAGAGCTGCATCCGTAGCGTCAAGTCAGGAACATAGTGCTCGGGGATCATCACCGGCATGCCGAGCGAAATTGCCGGGCTCCACTCGTTGCGATCCTCGTATTCTTCCTCGCCATTCTTGAGCGCCGCGACGGCCTCTTCCAGCATGGACTGGTAGAGTTCGTAGCCCACTTCGCGAATGTGGCCCGATTGTTCGTCGCCGAGAAGGTTCCCCGCACCGCGAATGTCGAGATCGTGGCTCGCAAGCTGGAAGCCAGCGCCCAGACTTTCAAGCGACTGCAACACGCCTAGGCGACGCTCGGCCGTGTCGGTCAGCTTCTTGTCCGGCGGCACGGTGAAGAGCGCATAGGCGCGCTGCTTGCCGCGGCCGACGCGACCGCGGATCTGATAGAGCTGCGCCAGACCAAAATTGTCGGCGCGGTGCACGATCAACGTGTTGGCATTCGGGATATCGAGCCCGGATTCGACGATGGTGGTTGCCAGCAGTACGTCGAACTTGCCGTCATAGAAGGCATTCATGATGTCGTCGAGTTCGCCCGGCGCCATCTGGCCGTTGGCTGCGACAAAGGATACCTCCGGCACCTGCTGGCGCAGGAATTCGGCGATATCCGGTTGGTCCTTGATCCGTGGCACGACATAAAAACTCTGCCCACCGCGATACTTTTCACGCAGCAGCGCCTCGCGGATCGAGAGCGGATCGAAAGGCGAGATGAAGGTACGGATGGTGAGGCGATCGACCGGCGGCGTTGCGAGTAGGCTGAGATCGCGCACACCGGTGAGCGCGAGTTGCAGCGTGCGAGGGATCGGCGTCGCCGTCAGCGTCAGCACGTGAACATTGGCCTTGAGTTCCTTAAGGCGCTCTTTGTGAGACACGCCGAAGTGCTGCTCTTCGTCGATGATGAGCATGCCCAAGTCC